>JAATEU010000214.1 GCA_015655565.1 Clostridiales bacterium | reverse complement strand
TTTTCTTCATTCATACGAATCTCCAGCCGTCCATTCGATACCGCCTCCATTTTACTGACTACATTATCTAAAGGTTTGTAAGCAACCGCCACCAATTTTCCTGATAAATATAAGCAAATTCCAACCATAACCATAATTACAAATACCAATAACATCATAACCCTTATACTATTTTGCGCCAGCTCCGCCGCAGGAATAATCTGCACCAGATAATAATTCCATTGGCCTATCTTTTGATAGATAAATAATTGACCTGATTTTACAAAACTTCCGTTCGCTGTTCCTAACCGATCTAAATAATCAACTTTTGTACCTATTAGTTCTTTATCCGGTACTGCAACAATAGCACCTGTTTTATCAATAAAATTAATTTCAGAGTTATAATATTTTTTATCCTGCATAAAAATCTGCGCCAAATTATTATCCTTTATGTTAATACATAACAATCCTATTTTTTTTCCTATTTTTTTAGTAGAATAGACAGGATAATAAATGTTCAAAGAATACTCTTCCTCATTTGAATATACATTATTAAAACTCATTCGCATTGCACCGGAATCCATGTGTTCACTGTTTCTATAATCATCTTCGTAATTGATATAGAATTTGGATCTGTAAGCGGTGACTTCACCTTTATAGATATAATCTCCCGAATTTTCATTAATCACCGCAATAAAATTAATGTTTGAATTTACATTTGTTGCATTTAATAAGATATTCCTTGCTGAATTAGTCCAATTATAATAGGTGTCTTTTTTGCTTTTATCACATAGCAGGTAATTTTGAATCGATGTATCCATAACAAAAGCAATTGCCAATTCTTTATAATTCGTAAATGCCGCCTTATAATTAGAAGCCATGGAATACAATTGTTCTTCCGCCATTTTTCTGGATTGGTTTCTAGCTATTAATACAAACGAGACGGTAGATACAATTAAAATAACCATTGTTGCAACTACAATGCTTAAAGAAATAAACACACGCATTTTCTTATCAAATTTCCAGTGATTGAATATATCCATCCATTGATTCATTCTGACTCCCACCTGTAAACTTTCTCTCACCTATAACCCTTTATGATATGCTCAGCCTTTTACATATTACTTATAACACAAGGAAAGCATCTTTATCAATAAAAACAAGGAAACAGGATAAAGAAACACACTCCCCGCTTATTCTGACAGCCGCTTACCCTTTTACCGCACCTGCAGTCATACCTTTTACAAGCTTATCCTGAAAGAAAATAAACATAATAATCATTGGTAAAACACTCAGGGTAAGTACGGCCATAATCATTGGCGCATTCATAGAATATTGTCCCTGGAATTCCCATACTGCCAACGGCAGTGTACGGTTTTGGGTTGATTGTGTTAACGTATAGGCAAAACTGAATTCATTCCACATATTAACACCATTATAAATAGCCAATGTAGAGAGTCCCGGTTTTGATAAAGGAAGAATAATCCTTGTAAACATTCCATATTTATTGCATCCGTCTATCTCTGCTGATTCTTCGATTTCCCTTGGAATACCTTTCATAAAACTTGTTAATATAAATACGGAAATTGGTATGCCAAATGCAACATATGGCCCAATCAAAGCCCATATGGAATCATACACATTGGTCCACTGAGACATTTTAAATACCGGTATCAACGTAATGTGAATCGGTATTGACATGCAGGCAACAATCAATGCATATAACGGATTTGCCAGCTTAAATTTAAATCTTGCCAAAGGATAGTAAGCACAGGCTGAAATTATTAACAATATAACAAGTGAAATTACCAATACAAGAACACTGTTTCTTAAATATTTCCAAAAGCCTCCCTTTAAAACCCCGGTATAATTATTTATATTAAGGGACTCCGGTAATTCAAAAACTCCTTTTACCAACATCTCAAATTTTTCTTTAAAAGAATTTAATACCATGAATATAAATGGTAAAAAAGAAAGCATCATGTAAAGGGTTGCCAGAATAAAAGCAATCGTCCAAGATAAAATACTCTTTCTTTTGCTTTTTTTAATCTCATCCAGCGGATGTCCTACTCCAAGCGGGCCATTGAGCCAGCTATGGGGATTTTCATTCGTTGCCCCCCTATTCGTCTTGTATAAATTTACATCTCCCGATGCGGTAAATGTGACAAAATCTCCGCTTGGCTGTTCTACCGTTCCTTCAGTATTTTGCCCGGTTATCGCGATACTATGGGTGCGTGCGAATTCTCGATAAAAGATATTATC
>JAATEU010000094.1 GCA_015655565.1 Clostridiales bacterium | reverse complement strand
GTACCATACTGTCTTGCGATTGCCGAAAGGGAATCACCTTTTTTAAATTTTAGGTTGCCATTTATACCTACCTCCTTTTACTTTATTCTATAAGAAATCCAGAAATAAAACTCCCCCCATATAGCCTATAAAAGCAAAAGATTGTTTGATAAATTTTAATTATCTATGGTATTTTTCATATATTATGGTATAATATGTATATAACAAATTAATATTTCTATTGTGGGAGGTATTAAGATGAAGCAATTTAAGAAGTTATTTATATCAATGATAGTATTGTCCCTATCCATTACAAATTTTCAGACGGCCAATGCTATTAAAATATTAAACTATTCATTAATGAAGAATGAAACTGTTAAACTCACGGTTGATACTAGGAAGACTATCACATGGGTAAGCAACAATAAAAAAGTTGCGACTGTAGATAAAAAAGGTAATGTAAAAGCTAAATCCCTAGGTGAAGCAACAATTACTGCCAAGGTTGGAAAAAAGACATATAATTATAATGTCAATGTCTCAAAACCAGCCTATGCAATAATGATAAATAATGGTTCATATGCTAATAAACCAACTACGTCTGATTCTATTGATACTCCCGACACTAATACATATATCACGAAAGAAACATATGAAAAACTTAAAACTGATATTACTTATGATGAGGCTGTGGATATTATTGGTTTAGAGGGTACACCTTCAACAACTAATGAAAACGATCAGGGAACGGCAACTTATACCTGGCCTGGTGAAAACGGTTCAAGTGCAACTGTTATTTTTAAAGACGGTAAATTGTTTAGCAAAACATTAGAATAATAATAAAAGGCAAGCCTTGCATAAAGCATTGTTTGCCTTTTATTTCTTGATTATTCAGGAAATACTTCATTCAGATAAGCAAGTGCCTTGGCTGTTTCTTCTGCTGTCAGCCAGTCGTTCAGGTTCCACGTTGCAATCACTTCTTGATAGTATTCCTTGGAAAAAGCCTTTTTTTGTGTGTTAGGTCTCGAACACACCGTGGTTATTATATTGTATCATAGGATTTTTGTAAAGGCTTCCTGTATGCGGGTCTGAGCGGTTTGGACTCTATATGGACAGTGCAGCAAAACACTGATTATTTCCGTTATACCAATGGAATATGGTAAATACTGGTATATAAGAAAAAATGAATGCATAATTTTAACTATATCAAACCGCGGAACGGCTAATTATCTGGAATTTTACCAGATAATACAAATGGGGTATGCAATATGAATAAGGTTCTGAATGTTATATTTGGCATATTAGTACTGTTAATGATATACTCTCTCATTGTATACAATCAAAGCAAATGATCAGAAGAAACTAAAACAGTAACCACCGGAGTAATAGAAGTGCCGGCAGTGACCCCTGCCACAAAGGAAACATACACAATTGGCTGGTCGGTATATAACGCCGCCTATGAATTCTTTATGTCCATGCAGGAGGGCGTCCTTGCAAGGGCCGCTGAACTTGGAATTAATGTGAGCACACACGATCAAAGAGGCAGCACAGCAGAAATGATTATGGGAGTCACCAATCTAATCCGGCAGGATATCGATGCCTTGGTTATTTCTCCTATTAATCCAACCGCAATACCTTTAATTGTTGATATGACAAAAGAAGCCGGGATCCCGGTGGTGGTTGTAGATATCGGTACTGGTGGTGCTGACGTAAATGCATTTATTATTTCCGACTCATACGCCGGTGGATTATTGGCCGGCGAATATGCATTAGAATTAATTAGTGAACACTCTTTAACAAGTACTAATGTTGCAATTATTAAACTTGAAGAAATCTCTACTTATGCAAGACGCCGCGGCGAAGGCTTTAAAAGAGTTATGACGGACAGCAAATATGAAGTAGTTGCAGAAATAACGGCTAACGCCGATACAACTCAGGCATACGAAGCAATGAAGAATATTTTAGCCTCCCATAGTGATGATTTAGCTGTTGTATTTTGTGAAAATGACAGAATGGCCTTAGGTGCGGCACAGGCAATCGACGAGGCAGGAAAAAAAGGACAGATCATGGTTATAGGGTTTGATGGTGACCCCACAGCAGTTGCAGCGATTAAAGACGGTTTAATGCAGGGTACCGTTGCACAGCAGCCATTAGAGATGGGTGCATTAGGTGTAGAAATTGCGAATGATCTACTGACGGGCGCTCCCATAATTTTTGATGATGTGGAAGCAAAAGAATTATATGTAGAAATATATTTAATAGATGAAACCGGTGAAGCCAGGAGATATTAGGGTTGTGCCAATCCCATGCTTTAATGAGATATGGCTTATATTAAAATGGGGCCGGAACCGAATCGAAAAAGAGGCTGTCCTCAATCAGGTTGTTATACTTTCTTGGGAAAAATCAATTCCATAACATGACCCGGAAGCCATAGCTTATCCCAAAAAACATAAAAAATGCGGATGTCAGTCTTTATCCCGACTGTATCCGCACTTTTTTACATTTTACAGTAAAAACAGCAAACCGGTTCTGCCACAAATCTCCGGTCCTGTTTCCCACATAGATTATAACTCACAATTATTTACCGTACGCGGAAACGGAATGACATCCCTGATATTGCCCATGCCTGTTAAATACATAACGCAACGTTCAAATCCCAGTCCAAAGCCCGCATGTCTTGCTGAACCGTATTTTCTAAGGTCTAAATAAAAGTCGTAATCTTCCTTCTTAAGTCCCAGTCCATCCATTCTGGCAACTAATTTATTATAGTCATCCTCCCTCTGGCTTCCACCGATAATTTCACCAATTCCCGGCACCAATAAAT
>JAATEU010000508.1 GCA_015655565.1 Clostridiales bacterium | reverse complement strand
ACAGGAATTAAATCCATAGGAGATAACGGATGACTGCAACTAGAGCAATGGGAAGGGGGAAACGCTATGGATTCCCCCTTAGGAATCCGGTATATACATACATTCATAAAACTTCCTATTAATAATCCTAAAATACAAACGATAATATACACCAGATTTCCACTCCTTTGGTTAAATTAAGAAAATATTATATTACTCATCATCATCAGCTACTTTTATTGATGCATTTCCGTCTGCATCTACATTGATTGTTACGACATCACCATCAGGGAAATCAACTCCATCAGGTAAAGCAGTCAGTTCTGCTATATCATCAACCGCAACATCTCCGCCGGCAGCAGCAGGAATCCACGTACTGCTATCTTTTTGTTGTGCATTATACACAGAAATCTCACTGGCTATAGTACGAGCATTAGCAATATCCTTCTTTTCTCTGGCTTCCTGCACATTCCCCATGATTCTTGGTACAAGCAGGGCTGCTAAAATTCCCAGAATTGCAATTACCACTATAAGCTCGACCAGGGTAAAACCTTTTTCATTTTTCTTCATTTTCTTTAACATAAAATTCCTCCTTAGAATTGTTTGGTAGTATCAAATATGACACCCCTATTAATTTATATCAAGGATAAAAGCTTTGAATAAAATAAAAACCTTTATCCATGATTTCTACTGAAATTATCATTGCAGATTGCAATGATTACTGTCCTGCCAGATTCATCATATCAAACATCGGCAATGCGATTGATAATACAATAAACCCGACAACTCCACCTAATACGACGATAATGGCAGGCTCCATCATAGTGGTAAGATTTTGTACCGCCCTATCCACTTCATCTTCATAAAAATCCGCCGCCTTCTGCAGCATAGTATCCAAGGTACCTGATTCCTCCCCCAGCATAACCATGTTTTCAATCATGGGCGGAAAGAGACCGGAAGCTTTTATGGGAACATAGAGTCCTTTTCCCTGCTTAACCAACTCTTCCACCTCTCTTACACAGTTTCTTGCATAAATATTTCCTAATACTTTACCGGTAATTTTAAGAGCTTCCGTAATAGTAACACCGGTTGTCATCAAAGTAGCCAGGGTTCTGGAGAATCGTGCCGCAATCGTCTTGGTTTGCAGTTTGCCGATAACCGGCATCGTTAAAAGCCATTTATGAAAGGCTAATTGCCCCTCCTCCTCGGAAAGATATAATTTAATCAGTACCGCTGCAACAACAATACCGCCAAACACAAGCAAACCCTTGGTTTGCAGAAATTCACTCATAGCAATTAATATTTTTGTAGGTGTCGGAAGTTCGGCTCCGGCCGATTCAAACATGCCTATGAATGTCGGAACTACCTTGACAAGCAGCAGCCATACAACGCAAATTGTAACAATACATAATACCATTGGATAAATCATGGCACTTTTCACTTTTTGCTGAAGTTTATTGTCTTTTTCAAAATGTTCTGACATAACCTCAAGAGAATTATCCAGGGTACCGCTCATTTCCCCCGCAGCTACCATATTAATGAGGAGGGGCGGAAATTTATTCTCATGCAGGGACATCGCCTGGGATAAACTGCTACCCTTTTGGACTTCCTCACAAACATTCTTTATTATGGATTGAAGAACTTTATTTTCAATCTGCCCGCTTAACATACTCAGACATTGAATCAAAGGCACACCCGCTTTTAAAATAGAGGAAAACTGCCTGCAGAATACGGCAATGTCCTTAATGCCGATTTTGGAAAATATACCAAATTCCTTTATATCCTTTCCCTCAACAATTTCTTTAATTTCAAGATGATAAAAGGATTTTTGCCTGATCATATCAGTTACAGCCTGCTGATTAGGGGCATCATAAACCCCTTCAATGATTTTGCCAGACATATTCTGGGCTTTGTATTGAAATTTTGGCATCTGATTACCTTCTTTCAAAATAATATTATCTAATATTTATAATAGGAATTACAGCATAATCTTGTTCAAATAATCGTATTCCACACAGTGTCCAAGGGCATCCTCCCTGGTGATTAAACCTCTTTTATACAATTCACTTAAGGAATCGTCCATCATCCGCATACCGCTTTTTGCATTGGTTTGAATAACGTTGTTAAGCTGGTATACTTTTCCTTCCCTGATTAAGTTTCTTACTGCGGGATTGACCAGCATAATCTCTAAAGCAGCTACCCTGCCTGAAGAATCAGCCTTTGTCAACAACTGCTGTGATACTATTCCCTGCAGCGTCAATGCCAATTGAACCCGGATCTGAAGCTGCTGGTGAGGCGGAAATACATCAATAACACGGTCAATCGTACTGGCGGCACCAACCGTATGCAGGGTACTTAAAACCAGGTGCCCGGTTTCCGCTGCCGTTAACGCAATTGAAATGGTTTCAAAATCACGCATTTCGCCTACAAGAATCACATCCGGGTCTTGCCTGAGGCAGGCCCTTAACGCATTAGAAAAATTAATCGTATCACTGCCGATTTCCCTTTGTTCAATAATACTCTTATTATGCTTAAATAAATACTCAATAGGATCCTCCAGGGTTATGATATGCATATCCTTTGATTGATTAATTTCCTGAATCATGCTGGCTAAAGTGGTCGATTTACCGCTTCCGGTAGGTCCTGTGACTAAAATCAGCCCGTTATTCTTTTTGGTAAGCTCTTTGACTATGGGCGGAAGCCCTAAAGTTTCAAAGGAAGGGATTTCTGAGTTAACTAATCTGAGAGCTACACTATATGAGTTTTTTTGCCGGTATGCATTAACCCTGAAACGCTGTACTTCAGGTATTACATATAAAAAATCGACTTCCCCCTTTTTATTCAGCCTGTCCCATTGCACATCACTGGTAAGCTCCCTGGCAATTTGCTTTGTATCTGCCGGTTTTAATATAACATCATCAACAAAATCCAGCTTTCCATGTACTCTTATAGTGCCGGGAACTCCTGCGGTAATATGTAAATCAGAAGCTTTTTTCTTTACCGCCTTTGTTAATAATTCAATTGTATTCATCTAGACACCTCATCCTAATCCTTCACATAATCCTGCGTATATGCAACATCCATTACTTCCTCAAGGGATGTGACACCACCTTTTAAAAGCCGGATGCACTCATCCTTTAATGTCGTCATTCCGGTTTTCAGCGAATAATCCATAAGCTCATTAATGGAAGCATTCCTGGTAATCAAATCATGGTGCCCGTTATTAATAAGCAGTATCTCATGGACTGCAATACGTCATTTATAGCCGGTATGATTGCAATAGGAACATCCTTCCGCCTTTTTAAAGGTATAATTTTCTTCCTTAAGCCCTAATAACTTTAGTTCATGTGCCCCCGGCGTATAGGAAACGGAACATTGCGGACATAAACGGCGCAGGAGACGCTGGGATATGACACCCATTAAGGATACGGCTATCATATAAGGAGGAATCCCCATGTCTTCCAGTCTGGAGATTGTACTGACGGCATCATTCGTATGGAGGGTACTTAAAACAAGATGTCCGGTAATCGCTGCTCTTATGGCAATATCAGCAGTTTCACTGTCTCTTATTTCCCCAAGCATGATAATATCCGGATCCTGCCTTAAAAAGGATCTTAATGCACCTGCAAAAGTAAGTCCTGCCTTAGTATTAACCTGAACCTGATTCAGTCCGTCAATCATATATTCAACAGGGTCTTCAATGGTTGTAATATTATCATGGAGCTGATTTAACTCATTTAGCATGGTATAAAGCGTAGTTGACTTACCGCTGCCTGTCGGACCGGTTATCAGTATTATTCCATGGGGATTCATAAGAAGTTCATCAAATTTCTCTAAATTCGTTTTTGTAAACCCAAGCTTTTCCTTAGGTATTAAAAAATTAGTCTTATCAAGAATACGCATTACTACTTTTTCACCGTGTACGGTAGGCAGTACCGATACTCTCATATTAAGAAGCTTATCTTTTACCCTTTGGTCACAACGCCCGTCCTGTGGTACTCTTTTTTCAGCTATATCAAGCCCGGCCAATATCTTAATACGCGTAACAACAGCGGAATGGGCTTCTTTCGGTATATTTTTGGATAAATGAAGTTTTCCGTCAACCCGAAACCGGATCCTTACTTCGTTTTCCAACGGCTCAATATGTATATCGCTGGCTCCTTCCGCTATAGCCTGTTCAATCGTTGAATTTACCAGTCTGACGATTGGCGCACTGTCCACTTCCAAAGATTGTTCTTCCGTACTGATATTATGTGCACTGTTAAACTGATCTGCTTCCTTCTGAAACTCTTTAATTGCATTATCGGAAGTTTCATTTCCATATAATTTATTAATAGTACTGGTAATAGCATCTTTATACGATATTACAGGGGCAATTTCCAACTTAGTAGCCATTCTGAGATCTTCCATAGCAATAAAGTTAAGAGGATCTTCCATGGCAACATACAGTAAATTGAACTCCTGCTTAACAGGTACTACATTATGCCTTATTATCAGCTGGTAGGGAATTAACCGCTGTATATCAGGTTCAATTGTTGTATTGTTAAGATCAATAAAGGGAATACCTAATTGAAACTCCAAGACTTCCATAATCCGTTTTTCATCAATAATATTACTATTAATTAATATACTTCCAAGTGTGTCGCCTGTTTTTTTCTGTATCTCAAGAACTTCTTCCAACTGTTCATCTGTTATCAGGCCCGATTCGAATAGTAAATCTCCAAGTTTTTTCTTATTTATGTCCATTTCGTACCCCCACTCATCAAATGGTAAATCTTTTATAACTGCAATTGAGATAAATAGGACTCGCAATTAAGGAATCTGCTTAAATTATCCATTAATCTTACAGAAGTAATTGTTTCAAATATTATTTCCTTACTGTTATACTCCAGAAACAGTAAATCATGCACTCCTGATTGGACACAGGTAAATCCCGTACTTATTATCCTGCCCGTTTCATCCTGCCTGGAGGCCTGGGCAGATAAAATATTATCTACAATAATCATTCTGCTGGATAAATGGGATAATTCTCCGGACAACTGATATAGTCCTCCTTTTTGGGTAATTGTTCCCATAGTAATAAGCTTTTCAATGGCATCCTGCACCTGTTGCTGGGATAGCGAAATATGTTCACCGGCAATTTCATTTAATATACACACAAACCACTGTATGCTTGAACTTGTGCTATTTATAATCCTCCAGATCATATTTGTATTATAAGAATTATGGGTAAATGGTATTTCATCCAAAAAAGCCCTTAAGGAAGATTTTCTCTCCATATCCAGCAACGCCGCAACAACCAGTGCTTCTATTAAAGTAAATTTACTGGAAACATTAAGACTTTTCAGATTGCTTTTCCCCACAAAATCAGACAGCACTTTTACAATACTTTGAGGATTTGTTTCATCATCAATAGTAATAGTACTGGGAGTCACGGTAAAAGAAATATGTCTTTGGAACGAATTATCATAATTAATATCGTGCTCATAGGTTCCTGCACCACCAGTAAAAATCACTTTTACCACAGCATTGGGCTTAGCTAAAACATCAATAGCCGGCTGTATGGACTCAGAAATATTCCCGTTAAAATCAATTATCCCCATCTCTTCAAGACTGTTCCGGTCATCAGAAGATAATTCCTTTGATGGGAATCTGTTTAAAGGAGATATACTATTCTTGTCCTTAATAATTGTGTTTAGTCTTTCAATTTTTTCACGTTCTAAAGTGCATTTCAGCATTAGTCACGAGACCTCCCTCATAATTGATTTATCATGTATCGTTTAACTTAATAGAGACAATCTAACAGAACAACTTATATTTTTATTCTGTCTTGTCCCAAAATACGGTCTGCCTTTGCCTGTACAAGATGTAAAACCATATCATACAGACTGTTTTTTTCAAAATACATTCTGTTTTGTGAATTGTTATAATTGGAATACCTTACTATATTTGAAATTGAAATTTCATCCTTGCCGTACCATTCGCTTCCAAACACCCTGTTAGTGGATAATCGAATACCTTCATACGGTCTGAATAAATATTTTCCGACAACATTTTCATTTTCAAATCTGTTGTTCAGATTCATATAGGCATTTACCATATCAAATAAGATATTCTGTTCTGAATTCTCTTGATCCGACAAGCTGTTTCCATTATTAGACAAGCCGCAAAAACTACGGACATAATTCCCTTCATTTACAGCCCTGTTTGCAAAACTTTCTTCATGTCTTGAATCAAATCTATTTTCCCACAAGTATGAAAAGGTTGAACTTTCCATATCTGCTTCCGTTTTCATTATTTCTATCGCAACATTGGTTTTTTCCCCTTCGCCCAAGGCGGCCTCCCGGTGTTTTTCATACCCAACCGTTTTTGTATTTTCCTCTTCAGCAGCAACATTCGGTGTTTGCACCTCCAAAACAGTTTCAATAACTTCCTCCTTATCAGAAACAGTCTCATGGGTTTCTTCCCCGGTAATAATTGTTGAAGCTCCCTGTTCTGAAACAACCCCCGAGGGTTCATTCCTGACAATAGCCGCCGGAACTTCCTGATTATGAACAGCCACCGGGGAGGAATCCCCGTCAATGACCGATTCAGTTTCCAGAACAGGAACAATTCCCAGTGTTTCCTCCCCGGCAATGGCCGATGCAGTTTCCGGAGTAGAAACACTCCCCAGGGTTTCCTCCTCAACAATGGCCGACACAGTTTCCGATTCAGAAACACTCCCCAGGGTTTCCTCCTCAGCAATGGCCGACGCAGTTTCCGGTTCAGAAACACTCCCCAGGGCTTCCTCCCCGGCAACAACCGATGCAGTTTCCGAATCAAGAACAGCCTCCAGGGTTTCCTCTCCGGTAATGGCCGTCGGACTTTCCACTTCGGAAACAATCTCCGAAATTTCTTCTTCAGCAATAGTTTTCCGGGATTCATTTTCATTAATAACAGATAAGCTTTCCTCTTCGGCAACCATTTCCAGAGTTTCCTCATCGGTAATAGTCTCTAAGCTTTCCCCATCAGTGGAAGCCTCCAGTTTTTCCCCTTCAATAACAGCTTCCAAACTCTCCCCTTCGTCAATTAACTCCAGGGAAGCTTCTTCGGAAACAGCCTCCAAACTTTCCTCTGTACTAACAGCCTCCAGGCTTTCCTTACTTACAACACTTTCCGGTGCTTCCTCAATTGCAACAGACACCGGTGATTCCTCACTTACAGAAACCTCCCGAACAACAGTGTCACGCACCCTTTCCTTAATGTAGTGTTTTCTTTCTTTTTCAAAAGAAATAACCTGACTGTTTTTTTGTTCCGATTCCAAATGCGCATTCAATACTTCGGAAATATTTTCTTTTTTATAAGGCTTTAATACATAATCTATTGCACCTATTTTCATAGCTTCAACAATAATACTTTTTTTACCCATGGCAGTGCTCATAATAACTTTTAAATTAGGGTCCATTTCCAGAATTCGCGGCAATGCCCCCATACCATCTAATTTAGGCATGGCAACATCCATAAAAATTAAGTCCGGCTTTTTTTGCTTTGCCATTTCAATAGCTTCAAAACCGTCACCTGCCTCTCCTACGACATTAAAACCTTCACTTTCCAACATATCTTTCAATATCTTCCTGGCAAAACCCGAATCATCAACTATCAATATATTTTTTTTAACTGCCTCATAATGAGTTTCTGCAGTAGGTATATCATTGGGCATATCATTTTTTGTTTTTAATAATTTCATAGCTTACTCCCCTCCATTTCAAAATAGACCAAATGCATTATGTATACAGTTAAATATAATATTACAATATATGGAAAACTTAACCGCCTCCATATTTTTATATCAAAATAAACTTAAAACTTAACATTATCTTCAATTTCTGTTGCTATACTAACATATTACATATATTTTTTGTCGAAATTGTAATTTT
>JAATEU010000608.1 GCA_015655565.1 Clostridiales bacterium | reverse complement strand
CTCATGTATTTCATCTGAAACATAATTACTGGCATTATTACCGTTGTTCATGGCTGTTCCTTTCTATTATAAAACAGTTATTAAATTTTTTCACTCAAAAGTTTTCAAATGCTGAGAATAATATCCTCCAATGGTTGAAAAATGGACAATAAACTAAAACCTATTGTCCACTTCTTTTACATAAGACGGCTGCAGATCAGGCGTCCTATGCTTGCTATTCAGAAAGACCAAGACGTTTTAAAACTTCCTGATAGGCATCTTCCACCTTGCCTAAGTCCCTTCTGAAACGGTCTTTATCTAATTTCTCATGTGTTTCCATATCCCAAAGCCTGCAGGTATCCGGAGATATTTCATCGGCTAAGATGATTGTTCCCTTATATCTGCCAAATTCTATCTTAAAATCGATTAATTCAATTCCACACTCTGCAAAATACCTGCAAAGGACTTCATTTACCTTAAAAGTAAGTTCGGAAATCCGGTCAATTTCTTCCCTTGCTGCCACACCAATGGCAATGGCATAATAATCATTAATCATCGGATCGCCTAAATCATCATTTTTATAGCTGAACTCCAAAGTCGGAGATTTTAACCTAATGCCTTCTTCCATACCAAGTTTTTTTGCAAAACTTCCCGCTGAAACATTACGGACAATCACTTCAAGCGGAACAATTTCCACTTTCTTCACAGCTGTTTCCCTGTCATTTAGCTCCTCTATAAAGTGAGTGGGTACCCCTTCCTTCTCAAGCAGCCGGAATATGTGGTTGGACATTCTGTTATTAATAACACCTTTCCCGGCAATGGTTCCCTTTTTTAAGCCGTTAAAAGCTGTTGCATCATCCTTATAATCAACAATATATATATCTTCATTATCTGTTTTAAATACCTTTTTGGCTTTTCCTTCATAAAGCATGTCTAATTTTTTCATGTTTTGCTCCTATCTGCGTGTATCCACCACAATCAGCAACTGATATACAGCATAGCCTGAAATAGAAAAATCAATTACTTTATCACTGTGAAGTGTTATAACAATTTTACGTACTTTACTCTTCTATTATATCGAACCCTGGAAGTTTCGCAACATCTTTTTATCATATTATAAGGAATTACCATTATTTTCTTCTAATCAAGTTGATAAGCAATACTTATGAACAGGAATCCGTTTTCTAAACAGTTAAAGGGCTGCCCTGTTTAAGAACAACCCTTTGATTTCATTTATGCTGATTTTTCACCATTTACTTTTCTTTAAAATAGACTGTAATTCTTCAATGGAAAAATGGTATTTCGTGTTACAGAAATGGCAGTTTACCTCGACCGGTTCTTTATCTTCAATCATTTCCCGGATATCCTTCCTGCCGATACTGATAATTGCTTTTTCTACCCTTTCCTTTGAACAATTACAGGTAAAGGAGGTTGGCAGGATATCTAAAATTTCAAGCTTAAACTCACCTAAAATAAGCTCCAGGATCATTTCCGGCGTAAGACCGTCATCCAGGAGCTTTGTTATAGATGAAATTTCACTGATCTTTTTCTCCGGCTTATCAATTACTTCCTCATCTGCAAAGGGCATTAGCTGAATAATAAAGCCTCCCGAATGTTTAACCGTATTTTCTTTATTCATTAAAACCCCCAGGGCTACGGAAGACGGTACCTGCTCCGAGACAGCATAATAATAAGTTAAATCCTCAGCAATTTCACCGGATATCAGTTCCGTCTGTCCCACATAAGGCTCCTTTAATCCCATATCCTTAATCATACTAAGGACACCGGAGCCCAGAGCCCCTCCCACATCCAATTTGCCTGAGGGACTTGGCGGCAGCATTACCAGCGGATCATATACATATCCTTTTACGTTGGCATTGGCATCCGCGGTTACGATCAATCCCTGAATCGGCCCATTGCATTTAATCTGCAGGGTAAGAAGGTCATTGGAACCCTTCATCATGCTTCCCATCATAGCCCCTGCCGTCAACAGCCGTCCTAGGGCTGCCGTGGCAACGGGACTGGTATTATGAACGCTTCTCGCATACTCAGCCAATTCTCTTGTAGTTGCCGCAAAGGCACGTATCTGGTTATCTGCGGCAGTAGCTCTAACAATATAATCCGACATAATAATTTTCCTTTCACTGGATTTTCTCCCGGTAATGTTAACCTGTTCTTGCAATTTTTCAGCCGCCGTTTCAGCCGGAAAACATTCTTGAATTATATTCAGCTCTACAAATTACACCAATTGCCCAGAAACATTTCCGGGAATCCTCACTATATATATTTCTTGTTTTCCTGATACTTTTCCCTTACAGCAAAATACACCCGTTCACTTTTATCCGTGGGAAAATTATGGGTGAACGCATCATAAACCCTAAGCAATTCCATGCCTGCTTCTTCAATCAGTTTTTTAACTCTGTCAATGGAATAAGCCTTTTGGTAATGGGTCTCCTGAAATCTCCCAAATAACTGAATCCGGTTATCACATTCCAATTCATATTCTTCTGATGCATTTTCTTCCGGTCCCTCTTCTTCCGGCACTACATCCCCAGCTGCATTGGATTTGATGACGGGCGGTGCTAGGAGCCGCTGTGCATACCCTTCAGGAAAAGAACGGACCCGGCCGTTAGCATCCGTAACAACGTGGCCCGT
>JAATEU010000319.1 GCA_015655565.1 Clostridiales bacterium | reverse complement strand
GGTCGGAGATATGAAAACAGCTTGCAATTGAGGCGCTTATGCACAATAAGACCATTATCATGATTGCTCACCGCCTCAAGACGGTGGGAAATGCAGACCGGATTTTAGTATTGGATCAGTGCCTTTCTGCTGAACATAAATGAAGAGGTTTTCTTATAGAGGTCCCGATTTCTGAATGATAATGAATGTTTTGATGAACTTGTAAGAAATTGTGGCGGAATTATTGAAAATTTCGGATGCCATAAAAACGATCTGGATATCTCAGTTAAGCGCAGCGATATCCGGATCCTTGTTTTGTATGTAATTGTCAATCATCCTGTTAATAACAGCATCAAAGTAAATTACAAAGTATAAGTTGCTTTAATAAACAAATTGTTACCAATAACTTGCTTGTGCTCAACAAATTTGCAACCCAATTCACGACTTTCTATAAAGTCATTTGTAACATTGACTAATAGCTGACGATTTTCCAGTTCTACTAAATAATAAGCAGAAAGGTCATTCAGCGAATCAGCTACTTGAAGCACACCGGGTTGTGCAATAAAATCCACCAGATTTTCTAATGCGCTTAACTTTTTGCGCCTGATTAAAGGATATATAACAGTTGCGTTTGGAAACTTGGATTTTACCACAGCGTCATACTTAGAACGACACTTCCCGGATTTTTCATACTGGGAAATGTCAATGCTTTCCTTCATCACTTCGCCAGATAGTGACTCGCCATCATCTAACAAATAATCAACGCTCACATCAAAAAGCTTTGCGATACATTGTAAGCTTTCTACATTAGGCATACCTCTATCGGCTTCCCACTTCGTAATCGCCTGTCTGGAAACAGATAACTTTTCAGCAAGTTGTTCTTGTGACAATCCTGCTTTCTTTCTGAATTCTTTTAATTTTTCACCCAAACTCATTTTGGTGTCCTCCTTTTGTTTGTGGGATTATCGTAATGGTTTAATCACAAAAGTACAAGAAATACGAATTTACATGAATGCTGCTTTGCGTAGCAACGATGAAGTATCTGCCTATCGCAGTCAAATTTCTACAAATTGTGTGTTATGTCTCATCGTCCGGTACAAGTTCAATCACGTCAGCAATATCACAATTCAAGCACTCCTATAACTGCGGCATATACAACTATTTTGATGATGTTTTCTCTTACTGCTATTTGGGTATCAAGTGCCTTATCTTCTGGCTCCGATCTTCCAAATACATTGAAGCAGTACATTTTTTACTCTTCTGCCCGGTATCCGATTGGAACATGGGGCTGAAATATGCAGGGCTGGCTCGAAAAAAAAAGTCAGTAAAAAAATGCAGGCTGAATAAAATCATAGAAATTCTAAAGAATAATCATATTAACATTTTTGTTCCAAATATTATTTTTTCCGCAGTTTTAGTCTTATCGGCTTACATATAAGGAAAATAAATGACAACAATCTGGTATATTTGCATAATAATATGAAGTATTCGCGAAATGAATTATGGTATAATAATAGAAAATAATAAAGAGGCGGTGTACAATTGAAAAATTTTGAACAAAAAATATTTCCATATCTGCTGTTATTACCAACTATTGCAATCTTTGGAGTGTTCTTATTCTTTCCGGCTTTAAATGGTTTGTGGATTTCGTTTACAAAATGGGACGGAATTAACCCGCAGGAATTTGTGGGGCTGAAGAATTACATAAAGTTAGCAGGAGATAAGGATTTCCTGACTTCGTTTTTCAGCACGATGTTTTATACCTGCCTGTCAGTTCCGGCAATTTTTATATCGGCATTGATGCTGGCACTTATTTTGACAAGAAGAATCAAGGGAAGCAACTTCTTCCGTGCCGTATTTTATTGGCCGACAATGATTTCCAGTATTATTGTGGGTCTTACCTGGAGATTTTTGCTGGGAGAGGATTTTGGAGTAATCAATTATCTGCTGACGGTTATGGGAAATTCACCGGTAAAATGGTTAACAAATCCTAAGGCAGCTATGGCAGTGGTTATTTTTGTAACTGCGTGGAGTATGGCAGGATATTACATGGTGATGTTTATTGCAGGGATTAAAGCAATTTCAGAAACCTATTATGAGGCGGCGGATATTGATGGTGCCGGTTTCTGGCAGCAGTTCCGGTATATAACCCTGCCGCTTTTAAAACCTACCAGTCTGCTGGTATTAGTATTATCTACGGTTACAGTTATTAAAGCATATCCGTTGATTTATGCATTGACACAGGGAGGTCCCGCCGGAACGACTAAATTTATGGTACAAATGATTCAGGAGACAGGATTTGAGAAAAATCAGATGGGGTATGCCTGTGCCATGACAACTGTGCTTTTTATCATACTGGCTGTTTTAACATTCGTTCAGTTCCGTCTGAATCGGGGAGGTGAGCAGGATGCAAACTAAAAAAAGAAAAAAAACAGGTTGGAGCATCTTACTGGGAGTGCTATTGTTTTTTTTGACATTTTTATTTTTAATGCCAATTATATGGGTGATTGGATCGTCCTTTAAATCTACAGGAGAACTATTTTCATGGCCGCCAAGCTTGTTTGGTAAGAGTCCGTCCTGGAATAACTATATTAAGGCTCTGGAAGAGGGCGACTTCACCGGATATTTTCTGAATACGGTCTTTGTCAGTATCGTGGCAACCATATTGACGGTTATTGTCAATGTGATGTCGGGGTATGCATTTGCGAAATACCGGTTTAAAGGTCAGACGGTTTTATTTGGAATTGTATTAGCCACCTTGATGGTGCCGTTGGAAGTAATCATGATTCCTATTTTTAAGGTAATCGTGGCTACCAATCTCTACAACAGTTTGTGGGGGCTGATTATTCCGGCAGTTGCTTCGCCTACGGCAGTGTTTCTGGTAAAACAATATTATGCAGGAATTCCGGATGCTTATATGGAAGCCGCCCGGATTGACGGAGCATCAGAGACAAATATTTTCCTGAAAATTATGCTTCCTTTGGCAAAGCCGATTATCTCTGTTCTCTGTATCTTTTCATTTATGTGGAGATGGAATGATTATCTGTGGCCGAAACTGGTTATTAACAGTAAAACGAAATATACGATGCAGCTTGCCCTGGCGAACTTTTCGGGAGAATATTCGGTAGATTGGAATAGTCTGCTGGCAATGTCGGTCATCTCTATGATTCCGGTTATTATCGTATTTGTGTCATTGCAGAAATATATCATCGGAGGTATGACGGCCGGCGGTGTAAAAGGATAGAGAGAAAGGAAAACGAAACTATGAAATACGCAGAATATCCACTATTTGCAGAAGGGTATATTAACCGGTTCCTGACAACCGGAATCTACACAAAAGCTCAGAAATTCACAAAAGCAACCTTGAGCGGAAGGGTGAATGAATGGTTAAAAAACGGATTCTCCATTCATGAAAATCCGTGCAGAAAGGAATTTACAGCCCGCAGAAAAGAAGAAATTCCGCCGTATATTGATTTGAGCATATGCGGGCCTGAAGAAGAGATTAATGTATTTGGAGAAAGTTATAAACTTTCAATGTATTTTCCATTTGGCAATATCGGTCTGGAGGAATCAGGCTTTTACTATACACCGACTTATTTGAGATCCTACAGCTATGCCGTAGTAAAAGCCGAAAAAGAGGAACCGGTAGAATTTGAACTGACAACCTGCGGCGGTATGACCTTATGGGTGAATGACCGGCTTGTTACGGATTACACGCCATTTACCAGAAATATGATAAAAAGTACCAGGATTTCCATAGCTTTAAAAGCGGGAGAGAACAAGTTTATCATCTGTCTGGATGATTTAGCGGAACGGGATACGGATTATTATTTCCGGATAAGGAGAATAGGAGAAAGCAGGCTTAGCATTTTGCTTCCGGTAAAAGACGATGCTCCGGTAGAACAGCTAAAGAATATGGAACTTATGCTGGAGCAGATCTGCTTTGAAAAAGAAGCATATATCAGCGAGCCGGTGAAATTGCAGATGTGTAATTATTGTGGCCGGCCGCTGGATTTTGAAGTCATTATCACTCCCGGTGAATTTGTTGAAAAGATGGAGAAGGCATGGGAACTGACAGAAACCAGATCCTACCGTTTGAAAGAAGACCGGAAAATAGTGGAGCTGCTGCATTCGGATGAAGTGCTTCCGGGATATTATTATTTTACAGTGAAGCTGGAATTGAACGGAATCGTACTTAAGCGGAAAATTGGAAATCAGTTGGTGAGGAATGAATTTCTTGGGTATCATGAAGAACATCTGGAAGAGAGAAAACAACATGCACTGGAAATTGCGGCACAATATAATGTAGATAATGTATATAAATCCGCTGCGCTTTTTAAGCTGGGAAGAAATTATGAAAAGGCAGAGCAGATTATTCTGGAGGAACTTGACGGAGTAAGACAGCGGAAGGATTGTTCCGATTTTCATTTTATCATTATATTATATATTTATCATACTTTTTTTCATCTGATTACTGAAAAATTAAAAGGCGGGATTGAAGAAACCATGCTAAATTACCGCTACTGGATTGATGAACCCGGAGATGATGTGATGTGGTTCTTCAGTGAAAATCATGCATTGCTGTTTCATATCTGTCAGTATCTTGCAGGAGAATATCTGCCGGATCAGGTGTTTCCAGGCAGTGGATGTAGGGGCAGGGAATTTCAGGAAAAGCCCATTGGTCTTCTGAATGAGTGTTTTTGACGTTTTTTTTAAGAGGTCATCACGGAAGCGAATTCCATTGCTTCCATTCCGGTCGATGTATTGGTGTTAGGGACTTTATACAATCTGACCCGGAAAGTCCGCTCTGTTGATCAAAAGGTAATACATCCGCTGTATATGATTTTCTTTGCATTAAG
>JAATEU010000351.1 GCA_015655565.1 Clostridiales bacterium | reverse complement strand
TATTTCTGCTTTTCCGGTGGTACGGCTCATTCCGGCTAATATCGCTTTGGCATCATTTTCCCAATAAGGTGCACCCAATCCGTTAAAGGCAGGAACGAAATAGGTCGTATCTTCCGGATTGGCCGCCCTGGCAAGTTTTTCTGTATCCCCGGCAGATTGTATTAATTGCAGTTCATCCTTCAGCCAGCTGATAACCGCACCTGTATAATTTAAATTGCCCTCCAGTACATATTGAACTTTTCCGTCAAATCCCCAGGCAAGTGAAGTTACTAATCCATGTCTGCTGTGTATTGGTTTATTACCGGTGTTCATCATAACGGAGGAACCGGTTCCATAGGTTGACTTTACCGTTCCCTCCTCCTGGCATCCCTGACCAAACAAGGCTCCGTGAGAATCACCTAAAACACTTAAAATCGGGATTTTTAAGTCCAGATACCCGTTAAAATCCGTTTCGCCAAAACAGGCATTGGAATCACAGACTTCGGGAAGCTTCCTCACATTGATTCCAAAGATTTCTCCGATTTCTTCGTCCCAGTTTAAGGAATACAGGTTAAACAGCTGGGTTCTGGAAGCATTGGAATAGTCGGTTTTATAGGATGAGCCGTTGGTAAGACGGTAAATTAAGTAACTGTCCATGGTACCATACCTTAAATTCCCCTTCCTGTCTTTTTCCCCTGCCCCATAAACATGTTCAAGAAGCCAGGCAATCTTAGCCGCCGGAAAATAAGGGGATAAGGGAATTCCTGTTTTCTCCTTCACCGGGGTATCATATCCGTCCTTTCTTAATTTTTCAATTAATTCCTTTGCCCTGGAGCACTGCCACACAATGGCAGGCGCTATGGGACATCCGTTTTCCTTTTCCCAGGCAACGGAAGTTTCCCTCTGGTTGCTGATACCTACACAAACAATATTATTTTTATTAATCTCCGCTTTATCCACTATCATGGGAACCAGCTTTAAAACATTCTCATATATTTCATTTCCGTCGTGGGAAACCCATCCCCTGTCATTTACAATTTGCTTATGGGGCAGGTCGCACCGCCCGGCTAACAGGCCCTTTCCGTCAAACAGCAAAGCTTTCGTGCCTTGCGTACTCTGATCAATTCCCAATACATATTTTTCAGACATTTTTCATCAACTCCGCTGCTGTTTTTGCAATATTCCCTGCATTCAGTCCGTAATGGTCAAATATCTCCTTAGAACTTCCGGTAACTACCGGGGCATCGGGAAGGGACATATTAATTACTTTTTTGGGACACTCACTGCAGATAATCTGGCTGACCATAGCTCCAAGACCGCCAATATAAGTATGCTCTTCTACCGTAATCATTGCTTTTGTTTCCTTTGCCGCTTTTATAACTGCAGCCCTGTCGATTGGTTTAACGCAGTACATATCCAATACCCTTGCACGTATTCCGTCTTTTTTCAGGAATACAGCCGCATCCTTTGCCGGTTTCACCATTTCACCGCAGGCAATAATGGTTATGTCATTGCCTGCCTTGACTTCAGTTGCCTGATTCATGGTAAACGGGACAGTATTTTCTTCATATACATCCTCTACCGGGTTTCTGCCTACACGCAGATAAGCCGGTTTTTCATCCTGCAGCAATGCTTCCATAAGATATTTTATCTGATGCCTGTCACTGGGAATATAGACACGCATATTAGGGATGGAAGCCATAGCGGCAATATCCTGGGCGGAATGATGGGTCATACCTAATGCGCCGTAGCTTACTCCTCCGCTGATTCCAATCAGGGTGACATTCGTGTTGGAATATGCTACGTCCACTTTTGCCTGTTCCATGCTTCTGGTGGATAAAAAGCAGGCGGGAGAAGCAGCAAAGGCCTTCTTTCCGCATCTGGCCAGGCCGGCGGAAATGCTGACCAGGCTCTGTTCCGCTATGCCCACTTCAACAAATTGTTCCGGATGGGATATGGCAAAATTGGTCATAGATGCAGAGCCTCTGGAATCACTGCATAATACTACGATATCTTTATCCGTATATGCTTTTTCTAATAATACGTCGCATATTACCTGACGATTGGAGATTTTATTCATAGGATGCTTTCCTCCTTGCTTCCAATTCCAGGACTGCCTTTTGATATTCCTCTTCACTTGGTACTTTATGATGCCAGGGTACCGAATTTTCAATAAAAGAAACTCCACAGCCTTTTATAGTATCCGCAATGACCACTGTAGGCTTCCCCTTTGTAATTTTAGCCTGTTCAAAGGCAGAATCCAGTGATTGGATATCATTTCCAATAACATGTAAAACCTTCCATCCAAAGCTTGCCCACCGTTCCTCCTGGGAATCCTGAGCCATAACGTCCTCCGTATTGCCGGAAATCTGTAACCCGTTTCTGTCCACAACCGCGCATAAATTATCCAGACGGTAGTGTCCTCCGGCCATAGCACCTTCCCAAACAGAGCCTTCCGCCAGTTCACCGTCTCCCATAACCGTATAAACCCG
>JAATEU010000018.1 GCA_015655565.1 Clostridiales bacterium | reverse complement strand
TTTAGCATACAAAAGGATTTCCTTGATGTTGTAATGCCAAGTATATTGCCTCTGGGCGTTACAATGCTTGTTTATAGCCTTTTAAAGAAGAGATGGTCTTCTTTGAAAATTATAGGTTTGATTATAGTTGTTGCAATTATAGGCGGTTTAACCGGCATATTAACATATTAATTTAACCTTACAAGTAAGTCCCCTGCTTCTTAGTGAAACGTAAGCGGTGGATTTGGGACTTACTTGTTTCAGTCGGAGAGGGGGCTTCGGCTGAAATACCTGTGTAACAGGTATAAGGTTATGAGCAAGTAGCGGAGCGGATTTTGAATATCCGCTCTGACTAATTGGGAAAATATAGTTTTTTACCCTATTTTCCTTTTAAGCTAAACAGGAAAGGAAGGTTTAATTTTGAAAGCTGTTATACTAAAAAAACCCGGGAATTTTTCTATAGAGGAAATACCGGTTCCTGAATTACAAAGTGATGAAATATTGATACGTATTAAAATTTCGGGTATTTGCACAAATGACATGCGTGACTTCAGAGGGGATTGTAATTACAGTTTTCCTCGTATAGGAGGACACGAATATTGCGGTATAATAGAAAAAATGGGAAGTGGTGTCAGTACGCGGCGTTTTGCTGCGGGACAGCGTGTGGTGTCTTATATCATTGATGACTGCAAAGAATGTTTTTATTGTAAGCGTGGCGAAGAAAATATTTGTGAAGAGCTTCCCACCACTAAGACTTTTCAAAATTCGGAAGGAATTTCAGGATATGGTGGATTTGCCGAGTATGTAATAGCAAAATCCAATGATATATTTGTTTATCCTGACACTACATCTTTTGAGAAGATAGCGTTTACCGAGCCTTTAGCCTGTGCAATAAATAGCATAAACAGAACTGATATTAAATTTGGTGATGATGTGCTTGTTATTGGAGGAGGTACAATGGGCCTTCTTCATGTTATGCTTGCAAAATTTAAAGGGGCGCGTGTTATTTTAAGTGAGCCCATGGCAGAAAGACGGGAAAGAGCACTTGGGCTTGGCTGTAATTGCGCTTTTGATCCGACTGGGGGAAATGCTGTTGAAGAAATCAAGGAATTGACACAAGGCCGTGGGGCTGATGTAGTGTTTAATACCACAGCATTTCCGGGGATTGCCAAAGATGCGGTTGAAATGACTTCTCCAGGCGGAATATGCGTAATATTTAGTTCTATTCATCCTAATGATCCGGTTGAAGTAAATATGGGAGTTGTTCACTCATATCAAAAAACGATAACCGGTGCAGTCAGTCCTACAATAAAATCATTTGACCAAGCTGTTTTAATGATTGGAAAGGGTATAGTTGACCCCACTGTTCTTATAGAAGAAATCTTTGATTACAATGAATTTGGAAAAGCTATGGAAACGGCTATGAAACCTGATACTTATAAGGTTATGCTTAAATTCGGAGAGATATGATGGATTATTATATAGGGATAGATATTGGAACATCCTCGGCAAAATTGTTTTTGATAGATGAAAACGGTAATGTTTTGCAAAAGTGCAGCGAAGAATATAAAATATCACAGCCTGAACCTGGTTTTAAAGAAATAGATCCTGAAATTTGGTTTCAGGCCGTAAAACAAGGAATGAAAAGGCTTCTTAATGAAATTAATACAAAGCTGGTAAAGTGCATAGGTATTACAGGACAAATGCATACAACTGTTTTTATTAATGAGGACGGTGAATCAATACGTCCGGCCATTATGTGGAATGATACCAGGACAAAAGAATATATAAGCGGTTTAAAAGAAAAGATAAATAAATATAAAGAGATTGAACATATTGGCAATATTATTTCTACTGGAAGTCCGGCGGTAAATTTATTGTGGTTGAAGGAAAAAGAACCGGAGAATTTTAAAAAAATGAATAAATTTTTAATTGGACCGGATTATGTTGCATACCGTTTTTCAGGTGTTATGGGAACGGATTATTGTGAGGCATCCACCTCATCTCTTTTTGATTTAGTTAAAAGAGAGTGGTCTTTGACAATGGGGAATATTATTGGCCTTAGTAAGGATATTTATCCCATAATCAGAGGAAGTTCAATCGTTCTTGGGTCTTTAAAGGATAGCCTTGCTATGGAATTTAACCTAAGCAAAGACGTTAAAATAATAGCCGGAACGGGGGATAATCCTGCGACATCGGTTTCTACGGGCTGTTTGGAGAATGGATATCCTGTTCTTTCCCTGGGCACATCCGGAGTGCTTATGTTTTCAAGAAAAGAATTTGAACCCGGTGTAAAAGGAAAGCATATTATATTTTCTGCTGATGGTAAAAATTTTTTTATACTTGTGCAGGGCGTAGTGCAATCAGCTGGAAATAGCTTCAGTTGGTGGACAAAAGATATTTTAAATTCAGTTGACTTTGACTGTGAGACAAATAACGTAAATTTGTCTGAATTGGGAAAAGGAGAACTTATTTTTTATCCTCATTTGGCTGGAGATAAGACTATTTATGGCGATGCATCTATCCGGGGTGCTTTTGTTGGTTTAGGTACAGAAGCCACAAGGAAAGATATGGTTGTTGCAGTTATGGAAGGAATTAGTTTTGCCGTTAAGCAGCTGGCGGAGGAGATGAAGCTGGAAAGCCTTTCAAATTTAAAGGTTACGGGCGGCGGAGGAAGAAATAAAGTATGGATGCAGATTTTAGCTGATGTTTTGGATAGCAAGGTAGAGCAGTTAGAAGGTA
>JAATEU010000587.1 GCA_015655565.1 Clostridiales bacterium | reverse complement strand
TTTTATCTGCAAGAGAACGGTATACCTCTGCCTGTTTGGATTCCGGTGCGGCTTCAATCGTTGTCTTGCCCTGTAATTCACTTTGTGTTACCGTTACGGAACGCGGTACATATTCCATGATCTGTGTATTTGTTTTTTTGACAAAATCATCAATAATTTCTTTTGCATACGGCGCATTTATGGAATTCGCAATGACTCCGCCAAGTAATGCACCACCGGAATTGGAATACTTATGTATCCCTTTAAATAAATTATTGGAAGCATATATTGACATGAAATCCGCAGAAGATACCGTGAATACGTGTTCTGCTATGCCTTCACGGATTGGTACCGCAAACCCGCCGCAGACTACATCTCCAAGTACATCATAAATTACATAATCAAGTTCTAATTCCTCAAAAACTTTCTGCTGTTTAAACAGCTCCACCGCCGTTATGATTCCTCTTCCCGCGCAGCCGACCCCTGGAGCAGGTCCGCCTGCTTCCACACAATAAATTCCGTTAAAGCCCTGGAAAATGACTTCATGTGCTTTTACTGAATTTTTTTCACGCAGGGTATCAAGTACAGTTGGAATATATTTACCGCCTCTAAGGGTATTTGTTGAATCACTTTTGGGGTCGCAGCCAAACTGCATTACTTTGTAGCCTTGTTCCGATAAGGCTGCTGTAATGTTCGAAGTTGTAGTTGATTTACCAATACCTCCTTTTCCATAAACTGCGATTTGTGTTGTTTTCTTTGCCATTGTTCTACCATCCCTTCTTATATTATTTAAACACCAAAAACCAATGCTTATTTTTCATCATTTTTACTTGATAAATTATTAACGCATACCAATAAAAAAAGGCACTAGAAAACAGTCTCCAAACTGTTTTATAAAGCCTCTAGTTTTCTAGTCAACTTTAATTGTCTTAAATTATATATCCAAATCTTCCAATATGCTTATTCATACATTCATATAGATTTTGTATGATTTATTTTTGATAGTATAATATCTTTTTCCTACTTTGTCAATAGGTTTTATATGATATTTAAAAATAACTTAAAACCGGATATAATTAAAATTGCAGAATTTAGGCTCTTATAGTTTATACTGCCGTTTCTTCTCTTTTAATCAATTTCTAACTTTACAGTTTCTCTTTTTTGCTCTATACTAAGATATAAAAGAACCCTCGGAACCAGCCGGAGTAATCCGGGATATTTCAGATACTAAATTATAAGCTGAGAACATGTTATCTTATGTATATTTTACTTGGTATTTTTAATGCCTGGTCTCTGTTTTATTCGGACGGTCTGCGTAAAAAACATATAAGATATTACAAAAACGAAGGCGAAATTTTAATAACGGCATCCAAAATATCAGTAAAAACAGGCTGGAGAATTTCCGGAAACACTAAAAGTAAAACGGAGGCAGATATGTTAACAAATATATTAACCAATGAATTAATATGGTATTCCTATAATAAATACTTTTTAATACCATTTGATCTCTTTACTCCATGGATTATAACTTTTCTGATAACGTTATATATTCTTAATAAAATACTTAATCATTTATATTACCGCTTGATACAATCAGGTAATTCCAAATATCTGGTTCATAAAAAAGTCAAAGTATTATGCACGTACCGTAATACAAAATCTTCTAATAAGGACCACGATACCTTTCATTAAGCTCATTTTGTTAAAGGCATTTAAAACAGAATAAAGCGGTATATGGTAAAATGTCTTTCTATGTTTAAATGGCCTTGGAACAAACTTCTCAATCTTTTCCGGATGCCGGCTAGAATTTGTATTTGGGTATATTGCAGTTTTCCTATGTATGATAAAAACTTTATGATTTTTATGTTTGATTTATTTTAAGTACTAAAATAAGGACACTGCCTTTTACAGTAATGTCCTTGATTTAATACTTATTTTTAAGTTAACTGCCATTGATTTTTGACTGTAACATTGAACGCATTTTCAGTGAACTTAAGGGATATCAGATGGCACCATTCAATATTTTAAATACGTTTAATTTATATCACGAATAGCTGTATCTATTGAAAACACTCTTCTATGCCTATTTATATGAAACTTATGAATATATAAATTAATAGCTCATAGGGGAGTCGAACCCCTGTCTCAGCACTGAGAATGCCACATCTTGACCACTTGACCAATGAGCCTTGCAACAATGAATATTTTACAATATATCCGGGAAAAATGCAAGTATTAATTTTAAAGTTTTTCAAAAAGTTTTAAAAATTGACTCAATATAAGCCGGCTTAGACCATTAAAACCATGTATATTAGTAATCCATTCCACTATCCCAATTACTGTAAAAAGTCCATCAGGGAAATCTGGTTGGAAATCGGCAAGTCTCCAAGCAAGTTCAAATCCACCATCAAATCCACAACCGTTGAACTGACCTTGCAACGGCTTCTAAAATCATCCCTGGAAAGGAATTTGCCGTCCCTTACAGCCTCCACAACTCCATCTGCCGCCTTATCCCCTAATCCGTCAATGGTACTTAAGGAAGGCATTAACTTATTATCAATTATTTGAAAATGATGGGCTTTTGCCGTATAAATATCAATAGGAACAAATTCAAAGCCTCTTGCATACATTTCCTGCACAACCTTCATATCCTTTAAGCTGTCCTGCTCTTTTTTAGACAGCTCATTACTGCGTCTCCTGTAATCCTCCATATAATGCTCTAAACGTTCTCTGCCAAGACACATTAATTCATAGTCAAAAGCGGATGCACGAATACTAAAATATGCCGCATAATAAGCAAGTGGATAATACACCTTAAAATAAGCAATACGGAATGCCATCATAACATAAGCAGCCGCATGGGCTTTCGGGAACATATACTTAATCCGCTTGCAGGACCAGATATACCATTCCGGTATCCCCTCCGCAAGCATTTCTTTTTCCATCTCCGGGGTAAGTCCCTTTCCCTTACGGACACTTTCCATGATTTTAAAAGAATGCCCGCTGTCCACTCCCTGGTAGATAAGGTATGTCATAATATCATCACGGGTACAGATAGCCGTAGCAAGTGTACATTTTCCATCCGCAATTAAGGTCTGTGCATTGCCCAGCCATACATCGGTACCATGGGAAAGTCCGGATATTCTTACTAAATCGGAGAAAGTTTTAGGTTTCGTATCACGCAGCATCTGCATAACGAAATCCGTACCGAATTCCGGTACACCAAGACACCCCAAATCACAGCCCCCTATATCTGCCGGTTTTAAATTCAGTGCGCTTAAATTGTCAAACAGGGATAAAACCTTCTCATCATCCAGCCTTATGGTTTTGGCATCCACGCCGGTTAAGTCCTCTAACATACGGATCATGGTAGGATCATCATGACCCAGAATATCCAGTTTTAACAGGTTATGGTCAATGGAGTGGTAATCAAAATGGGTTGTTATGATCTTGGTGGCCATATCATTAGCCGGCCGCTGGACCGGAGTAAAGGAATAGATTTCTTCCCCGTGGGGCAATACAATGATTCCGCCGGGATGTTGGCCCGTTGTCCTCCGGACACCAACGCAGCCGGAAACAATACGCCCAATTTCAGCCCTTCTTCTGTGCTGGCCTCTCTCCTCATAATACTTAAGTACGTATCCATATGCAGTTTTATCA
>JAATEU010000114.1 GCA_015655565.1 Clostridiales bacterium | reverse complement strand
GTCCGGACGAGACTGCCAAAAAAATCCCTTTTCAGCAGTCTCGTCCGGATAAGGCAGAGTTTTGTACAATAAAAAAGCCTGTCCCAATATAAATATTTCATTGAGATAGGCTTTTATGGATACATATGAGATGTGTGAAAATAAAGGCCATTATTTTTATAAACAAAATACGGCATATATGGGTACATATTTGACATGATTAACGTAATCAAAATTTCTGGTTGATATTTTAACAGAATCCGTAACAGATTGATATTTTGTCCGGAATATACTTACATTCCTGGAACGGGTATTTTCATCCGCTTTTACTTCGATTGGAAGGATTTGATTATCTTTACAAATTATGAAATCAATTTTGGATTGTGAATCGGATTCCCAAAAATATAAGGGATATCCAATAGCAGCTAGGCACTGTGCAACATAATTTTCAATTAATCCTTTCTTCCATTGCTCTTTTATGATGGCATGCTGTGTTTTTATTGTAGAATATAACATTCCGATATCCATCATATACAGCTTAAAGCAGGGATGTGGGTTATCTCCAATGAAAGAAGGCAAAACGGTTCCCTGTGCCGGATGCTCTTTTTCATTCCGGTGATTTAACTGCCCCTCTTCAAATTTAGAACAACGGATGCCATAATAGGAGTTTTTTATGTATTGCAATGCATGCGCATATAATCCATGAGTCGCACCTTTACGAATTAATTTGTATTGAAATTTATGGTTTTCCTTGCATAATTGTTTGTCTATGGTATTAAAAACCTGGCTGATTTTTAAGAAATCACCTTCTGAATTATTTTTGTATATATCAGAAATATAAGAATTTAATAATATTCTATGCTGTTCTGATATGTTGAGCGTTGAACCTGTGTTTATAAATTCGTTTACGGCTAAAGGCATCCCGCCGATTTGCAGATAGAGTTCAAATAAGGTAAGCAATTCTTTATGAACGATATCCGGAATTTTTGCATTGGAGCTGTAATGCTCCGTTATTACTTCAATATACCATTCATTGCCTGTTGTAATTAAAAATTCTTCAAAATCTAATGGAGAAAGGTGCAGTTGAATAAAGTTATCTTCGTATTCGCAGGTATCCGCAAAAAAACTGGAAATTGCTATGGTATGAAGTAATGTCCCGGCCTTTGAAAGTAGGTTTATAACCTTTCTAAAATCAGGGCACAAAGTAATTTCATCCAATATTACCAAAACCGGACCGGCGGCTCCGGATATATGAAAATAATCCTTTAAAACAGTCTCTGTTTGTAAAGGAGCGGTTTTAAATAGTAAATCATAAAGGGAAGGTTCTGTTTCAAAATTAATATAAATAAACTCCGTATAAAAGGATTTGGCAAAATCGTACGCCAAATAAGTCTTGCCTACTCCGCGGCCTCCGGTAAGCAAAATTAGTTTCTTTGGGGATGATTCTTTCCAATCTAACAATTTATTAATCAGTTTCCTCTTCAAAGCAGTACTCCTTAACTTTACCTTAATTATATAAGTTATCAATTCTGTATAAGTTATCTTTCGTTACGAATTACCTGATTTTCTTAATTTAGTTAGCAGTGTTTCAAAATATTCCGGCAAAGGTGCTTCAAATTCAACATATTCTTTTGTTGCGGGATGCAAAAACCCTAAAATTCTGGCATGCAGGGCTTGACCCTCCAGATGAAAAATATCTTTATCTGGGCCGTAAACATTATCGCCTAATATAGGATGTCCAATGCCAGCCATATGAACCCTGATTTGATGAGTCCGGCCCGTTTGCAGGGAGCATTCGATATGAGCGTATTTGTTGCTTAAGTTTTCAAGAACTTTATAGTTTGTAATAGCAGTCTTACCGTTTTTATGATTAACGGCCATTTTTTTACGGTCAATGGGATGTCTGCCAATAGGAGCCTCCACGGTTCCGCTGTCTGCTTTAAAGACATTATAAACAACAGCATTATATTTTCTGGTTATGGAATGAACCATAAGCTGTTCTGCAATAAATTGATGTGCTTTATCGTTTTTACATGCTACGATTACACCGGTCGTATTTCGGTCAATCCGATGAACAATGCCGGGACGGAACACACCGTTAATACCGGATAATTCATTCCTGCAGTGGTAAAGGAGACTGTTTACTAACGTACCGGAATAATGACCGGCCGCCGGGTGTACTACCATACCTTTTTCTTTGTTAATAATAATGATATCTTTATCTTCATAAATAATATCAATCGGAATATCTTCAGGACTTATCTCAAGGTTAACAGGCAAAGGGAGATTAATTATAATGGAATCTTTAGCAGAAACCTTATAATTTGCCTTCACTGCATTATTATTAACTAAAATCCTGCCCTCCTGAATTAGCTTCTGAATATAAGACCGTGTTAAAGCTTCCTGGTTTTCAGCGATATATTTATCAATGCGGATACCGCTGTCTTTCGCATCAACAGTTAAATCAATCATTTGGTTATTCATGTTTTTGTTCTTCTTTCTTATTCAAGAAAGCAAAATCCTCATCTTTGTAATAAAATAAGCTTAAAAATATTAACAGCACCGCTGAACAGGTAACATAAGTATCTGCTGCATTAAAGATAGGAAAATCGATTAGTTCAAAGTATATAAAATCTACCACATATTGATTAACAATTCTGTCAATAAAATTACCCATAGCCCCTGCTGTAAGGATAACTATGACAATATGCATAAAATCATAACGTTTGCTGCCAGGTATCTTTAAATAGAAGAATATCATACCTGCCATGATAATGATTGTAAAAATAATTAAAAAACTGATTTTACCACTCATAATACCCCATACGGCGCCATTATTCTCATGGTAATACAATTTAAGGACCTTTGGTATAATTTGAATGGGTCCTCCGTCCTTTAAATGAGTAACAGCCAAATACTTTGTATATTGATCAAATGCTATTAATAAAACAACATAAATCAAATGTCTTATTTTTTTCATAAAGCCTCCAAGTCCATATTGTTTTATAAATATACTTTCTATTGTTGATTCAGTATATAATAAATGGATTGCAACATTTCATTTTCTGTAACCGTTGTATCAACATAAGCATTTCCAACAGCGGAAAGCAGAATGAATTTGATTCTGCCGGCTTCCATTTTTTTATCATGTGCAGTTACCCGTAAGATATCATCTGCCGCTATACCGGATACGGAAACCGGCAGATGAAAACTTTGAATGGTTGTTATGATATCCATTAACTGTTCTTTGATTATATGATTTCTTTTATAGGAAAGAAAACTCGCGGCAACCATACCGATTGCAACACATTCTCCATGAAGCAGTTTAAAATCCATAAGTTTTTCAACCGCATGTCCAATTGTATGTCCGTAATTTAGTAATGCCCTGTCACCTAATTCTTTCGGGTCTTTTTCCACTACGGCCTGCTTAATGAGGCAGCTTCGAAATACCATTTCATATAGTGTTTCCATATTCCGCGCTTTTATAGCGTCACGATGCTCTTTTAACCATACGTAATAACCTGCATCCTTAATCAGCCCATGTTTAATGATTTCACCAAGGCCGGAATAGAACTGGGCATCATTTAGGGAAACTAATGTTTTAAGGTTCATATAAACAGATTTAGGCTGATGAAATGCTCCTATCATATTTTTATAATCATGAAAATCAACACCGGTCTTACCTCCAATACTGCTGTCTACCATAGCAAGTAAGGAAGTTGGCATCTGAATAAAAGAAATACCGCGTAAATAGGTTGCTGCCGCGTAACCTGTTAAATCACCGACTACCCCGCCGCCTAATGCGATTAATATATCCTTGCGGTCAAAATTGGATTGAATCAGTCTTTCATAGAGTAAATATACCGTATCCAGGTTTTTACCGGCTTCACCGGCAGGAAAAGTGAAAGTTTCAACAACCTTAGCATAATCTTTCAGTATTTCCATTAATTGATTTAAATACAGCTTACTTAAATTAGTATCCGTAACGATACATATTTTTTTATTCTTTGTATCCAATTTATTTAATTCATGATATAAGGAATTGTAATCCTGTTCCAGTATAATATCATAAATTGGCAATTCATTATATTTTAAGGTGATATTTGTTTTCATTCCTGTTACTCCTGTTCCTCCTCATTTAAGTTATAAAATTCGAAATCATCATCTGCAGCATCTGTTTTTTCTGTACCGGCCTGCTTATTAGAGGTAAAATTGTTACTTTGATTTAAGGATGTTTTAGATGCAGTGCTGTCTTCTTTTGAATTAAAATCAGAATCTGTATGTTCGATAAAAGTATTCAGATTTGCAATATGTACCTGAAAACTATCACTTTCCAAAAGCTCGGATTGAGCAGCTGCAAGATGTTTAAATTGTGCTTTATAAGCTTCATACTGTCTGATTAACTGGATGGTCTGCTGCTGGAGATGATTAAACTCATTGGAGGCATCTGCAAGGACTAATTGTGCTTTCCCTCTTGCTTCCTCTTCAATGGCTTTTGCCTGCATTCTGGCCGATTCCTTTGTATCCTCTGCTGTCTGTTCTGCAAGCACTAATGCTTTTTGCAATGTTTTTTCAATTGTTTTATAATAATTGATTCCCTCATTTAAGGCATTTATCTTATCATTTAATTCCATATTTTCTTTATATATTGTTTCATAACCTGTCAGTAATTCATTCAAGAAATTATCTACATCTTTTTTATCGTATCCAATACCGGATTTAAATGTTTTGCTTTGTAATTCGATTGGTGTAATCATTTCATTGCCTCCTAAACGTATTTTGATAATATTACATAGTATCTTCCTTTTTTTGTCTGGTTCTGCATTCCCTTATAGATAAATTTACCAAAGCCGCGTACTGATACGGTCTCTTCTTCTTTTAACATATAACTGTTGGATTCCACTGATTTTCCATCAACATAAACCTTTCCGCCGGATATTAATCCAAGGATACTGTTTCTGGAGGTTTGAAAAGCCAAAGCGATAATGGAATCCAGTCTGGCAGAAGATACGGAGCCGAGTATTTCCTGAAATTCCGGCTGTACTTCGGGTGCATCTTTATCCATTATTTCGCATCGGATACTGGTACGTTTTACTTTGTCCAAGGTATCAATAATAAACCGGCTGATTATGGTTTCACAAAAGACATAGCCTTCTTTCTCCTTTACCAGGATATCACCGACTTTATTTCGTTCAATGCCAAGATTCATAAGAGCTCCTAAAAAATCACGGTGATTCAAATCATCACTGAATTTTATATTTAATGGAAGAATGCGGATACAAGTGATGTAATCTGAAAAAGCTTTTACAGAATTATCTCCGTAAAAGCATAATACTTTCCTTTCAGCGCCTGTATAACCGCCAAACAGGTCATAATTTACATTAGGCATAACATTTCTCATACTATAAAATACACCGGTTTCACTAAGGTTTAAGAAATCAGTATAAGAACAGACACCTTTATTTTCAGCAGCCCTTGCTAAATCCATAAACCTTTTACGCAATATCTGCTCTTCTTTATCGTTATTCATGTCTATCTCCTGCTTTTGTTATACTTCTTATTTCTCTTATGCGCTCTTTTGTTAAAAGAATAGCCATCTATTTAAGAACATAGAAAAACTCCTGTAGAAATAATATTATTACAAAACTTATTACCGGTGATAAATCTGCAGCAGGTGTATTGAAAATGGAATGTTTCAATAAATAACGCACCGGCATCAGGATAGGATCAATTAAGGTAACCAATATGCTTTTAATGCGGTTATTAATTGGAAACCAGGAAGTAATAACGTAAAGGAATAAAATCATTTCAAGTACAATAAAAAACACATATAAAGTATTAAATATTAAATGAGCCATATGAATTAGAATTCCTTATTAAGGGTTGGAACCTCAAAACCATCACTTTTGATGAGTTCAAGATAGTCTCCGGATATATCAACTGTGTCGGGAGATATAATAAAAATGTAGCTTGATATCTGGTGCAGCTTACCATTCATGGCATATACGGAACCTGAGATAAAATCCATTATTCTCTGAGCCAGATCAACATCAAAACCTTCCAGGTTAATGACTGCAGCCCGGCCGGACAAAAGCATATCGCAGATATCCTGGGAATCCTCGAAGGTAGATGGCTTCATGATGCAGACTTCAAATCCCTTTGGTGTTGTACGGATTGGTACCACTTTATTGGTTGTTGTTCTCTCCACTCTGGTCACCTTTTCTTTCTTAGGTTCGTTCATCCTGGTATTTGCAGCAGATGATGGTTCTTCCCTTTCATAAGATGAACGGACATGTTGCTTCGCCGCTTTACGTTCTATTCTCTCAGCACGTTTTGCTTCCTTTTCTTCCATTTCGCTGGCATAATCGTCATAATCCTCATCTTCTGTCAGTTTTAATGAATCTAATATGTTCTTAAATATATTTGCCATATGTCAATCTCCCATCCAAAATAAATCGATTTAAACAAGTGAATAATTCCAACATTTCATTCTTAAGTCAGACAGCATAATTACGTTCACCGAATATACCTGTCCCAACCCGAACCATAGTAGCGCCTTCTTCAACAGCAACTTCATAATCAACGGTCATACCCATTGAAAGTACATCCATAGTAACATTATCAATGTTTTTTAATTTTATGTCAATATTTAATTGTCGCAAATTTCTAAAATGCTCCCTATTTTTCTC
>JAATEU010000006.1 GCA_015655565.1 Clostridiales bacterium | reverse complement strand
TTAACTGTTTAAGATTATATAATCATAGCAAAATCATGGCAATCATTATCCATACATATTCAAACATAAGGTGGTTTTTATTAATGAATCGAGTAAAGCAATTGAGAGAAGAAAATAATTGGACACAGGAACACTTAGGCAGCCTGCTGAACGTAAAAAAGGCAGCCATTTCCAAATATGAGACCGGAAGGGCAGCTTTAACCGATGATACAATCTGCATATTAGTCCGGATATTCCAAGTCTCTGCGGATTACCTTCTCGGAATAAGTGATAAGAGGAATAACCTTGAAAACAATCTGACTGAAAAAGAAATAACCCTCCTGAATTATTTTAATGAATTAACCGGAAAATATAAAGACATTGCCATCGGAAACCTTGCCAATCTCACAAACCAGCAGGAAAAAACACCTTCTCCTAATAAAAAGGGGGTAATATAATAATTGAAAATAGAAATATAATTTTTGTTGACTTTCGTTCCCGCAATCATTAGTACAACGTACTCGAAATATAGACGAGTTTAATTCCCGGGTATTCGAGTACGTTGTACTAGATGCACAAGCACAGCAAACAGCCCGGAAGGTGTTTATCTCCTTCCGGGCTGTTTGCTGCAGGAATCTTAAGAATATGGAATTCCTTTTCCATAAATACATCCAGGATTGTATTAAAATGCCGGTTGCCGGTGTGTCGGAACACTAACTTATCATTCCTCCAAGCATACCGCTAAATAAGCAGATAACCATTACAGTTATTACTCTGCCGGCTTCCATTCCCATAACGGAATTCGTTAAAATAGATATTAACATCAGCATAATAAAGTATACTGCCCCCATGCCCAAACCCCACAGGAATCTCCTCTGTTCCGCACTTTTTCCTAATAAAAACCCACCCGCAAAAGATGATAAAATATAGGTTGCAAGAATACCCCCGCTTAAGACCCCGCTGGAAATATCCAGTTTCAGCATTAGAAATGCCAACAGCAATAACAATATTCCGGTTATTATGTAGGAAACCAGAAGATCCCTTAAGATGACCACAACCTTGGAATTGCGGTGCAATACTTTGTCCATTCCAAACCTCCGATTTATTTATATTGTAATATATTAATAATGACTTACCTTTATTCTATAGTCTGAAATAAAATAATAAAAAAATAATGTATTGCAGCAAACCCCTGTATTTTAATTCATAATGACTTATTCTGCCGGTAGTGATATAATGAAAACGGAATAAGGAATTGCAAGCTTGCTTGCAGATTCCGATTGAAACAGGGAAGTATCCCGCCTAAGAGGCGGTAAACTTCCGCAGGTTAAAAAAGAAGGGAAGAAAAGCCATGAAATATATTGATTTACACGTCCATTCCAATGCCTCCGACGGAACTTTAACACCTTCTGAAGTCGTTAAGCTTGCGGTCAGTAATCACATATCTGTTATTGCCTTAACGGATCATGATACCTTAGCCGGAATCCCGGAAGCACAAGACGCCGCCTTATCAGAAACGCAAATGGGACATCCGGTGCAAGTTATTCCCGGAACGGAAATTTCAGTTTCTTATAAAGGAAAAGATATTCATATGCTGGGATTATTTGTTGATCCTGATAATAATACCCTTTATCAGGCTTTGGAAAATGCAAGAATAAAACGGGACGAAAGAAATGAAAAAATGACAGCCAATTTAAGGGCTGCCGGCATCGATATAACAATTGATAAATTACGGGCTGCTGAAGGTGAAGCTGTACTTACCAGGGCACACTTTGCAAAATTCATGGTTGAAAACGGATTTGTCAAGACCTTTCAGGAGGCCTTTGCCAAATACCTGAATGATGACTCTCCTTACTATGTCCCACGGGAGTACTTATCCCCTGAGGATGCGGTTTCCCTGGTTCATTCAGCAGGAGGCCTTGCTGTTTTAGCTCATCCCCTGCTCTATAAATTTACCCTGGAGGAAGTAGAACAGATGACAGCTTATCTTACCAATCTGGGTTTGGATGGTATTGAAGCAATTTATTCCTCCAATATGGGCTTTGATGAAGGACGCATGCGCCATCTGGCCAACAAATACGGTTTGTTAATCACAGGAGGTTCTGATTTTCACGGTGCTATTAAACCCGATCTGGATCTTGGGGCAGGCCGCGGTAATTTAAAAATCCCCTATTCTATTTTGGAAAAACTGAAAGAACGGCTGTACGGTTAATAAAAGACTTGTCCCCCGCCTAAGAGGCGGGGGACTTTCCTGATAAGTTAGATTATGCTTTTTCTGCGGTACCTGGTTTTTCTACCTCAACAACTGCTGTTTTCTTCATTGGTATACGGCAGTTCTTATTGTTTCCGAATTCAACAATAATTACTTCTTCCATCACATCAATGATTACACCATAGAAGCCGCTGGAGGTAAGAACACTGTCACCAGGTTCAAGAGTTGATATCAGCGCATCCATTTCCTTCTTCTGCTTCTTCTGCGGACGGATAGCCATAAAGTAAAAAGCCGCTCCCATGATTACGATCCAGACTATCATCATCCCCAGGGATAATCCGCCTGCCTGGGTAGTATCCGTTAAAAAAATAAGGTTATTCATAAAAT
>JAATEU010000381.1 GCA_015655565.1 Clostridiales bacterium | reverse complement strand
ATCAGAAATATAGGTTAAATTCCGCCGGTAATACTGTCTGTAAATTTTGCAACAGCCTCATTCATTTATACTTAATTCTTTAAGTCATTGTATTTTTTTAATAAGTTATCAATCGGAGCTTTATCTAACCTATCAAATAATTCTAACCGTTCTAATTTAAACGAACTTGGCTTATTGTGATTTTTCTTAAATGCTTTTGCCATATCACTCTCCTTGCAAATAAAGTTATCTTTAATATTATCCCACATTTTGCTTCCTTTGTCATCATTAATCGTAATCAGACTGACGCCTTTATCGTCAAACATGGAAGGATCACTATCTATAATACCCCAGAAATCACCCACCGTAATATCACCGGCTCTGTTATTAAAGGTATATTCACAGGAGCTGCAGCTTGGCCTTGAGATATAATCATTTAAAAATGCACGGAAGTAATTATTTTTTCTGGCATTTACACTCAAAATTTTTCCATTTTCAAATTCTATAACCATACTGCATTTATGAATCAGCCAACCCGTACTTTTATTCCGGAAGGTAAGATTAACAACTTTGGAATGAAATTTTTTATTGAGATAATCCAGGTACTTTTTAAATACCTTAGGTGACGGAGCTGCATGGCATAAAATTTCACATATAAATAAGTTCTCATAATCCTTTTTTAAATAAGAACGGAGTGCGGCACATTCACAAGGCAGACCGGAGTATAATACGGTCCGGTTGTCATTCAGAAACTGCTTCACCTTTGGAAAAATACCTTCAATGTCACTCTTTACATACTTGGATCCATAAAATGCTTTAACATCTTCCATATTATCCGCAATGGAAAAAACAACCTTCATATCCTTATCATATTTCACACCGACAACATATCCCTTTTTCTCTTCAATGACATATTTGGCAAGCTCCGGGAAAATTGCACCGGAGGAACTCTTCATACGGACTTCCTCCTGTTTATTCATTACCGCGTATACCTTCGGATAGTCCTCCTGATATTCAATCTTGTGGCTGGTCTTACGAATACAGGCTTTATTGCAGACACCGCAATTAATACATTTTTCTTCATCTACAACCGGATACCGGAAGCCTTCCGCATCTTCTTCCATTATAATCGCATTGGCAGGGCATATCTCCTTACAGGCATAACAGCCATAACATTCATGTTTCCGAATTTGAGTTGGACAGGCAACTATTTTCTGCCGGTCATTATTTTTTAATGCATCAAGTAAAAACAACAGAGAAAACTGTCTTAATTCCAGTATTTTTTTTCTTAACTTTTCCGGATTGTCAATCCTGAATTGTAAAAAATCGGTAAAATCATCGGTATTATAAAGGAGATGTGACTCCATATTTAACGACTTCAGTAAATCAACGGTCCTGCTTCCAGTATTGGAATGGAGCATGGATATAAATGGTGTCTCATATATAATAGAGAACACAGTCCCATGGAAGGAATTGGTTATCACATACTCTGCATTCTCAATTAAACCCAAGAAATCTCCCGGTGCTGATGTATAACAGGAAGCAATTTCATTTTTAAATATTTTATTTGGCCTTCTCTGGACAATTGGCAAACCGGTTGCTGTAGATACTTTATTGGCAAATGTTACAACGTCCGGATTATGCTCTATCATATAAACAAAGATATACTTATCCTTAATATACGGAGTCGTTTTAATCTCTTCATATTCTTCCCTCGGTAAAAGCAGAGTCGGGTCGAGTACAACATCCACTTCCTTCCCTGCCAGCTTTTTAACCGGCTTTTTTGCACTTTTCTCCCTGACTGATATTGCGGTAAAGCTCTTTAAGCTGTTTCTTATATTGTCATGATAGATTGGTAAAATATAATCCCTGCCGATACTGGCAGCATAAGAGAATTTTAGCGGACCCGGTTTAACAAAGTCAAGAAAATAGGCAGGATCAAAGCCGCCTATATGTTCGCTGTTCCATACCTGGTCGCTTCCTACAATATACGCATCCAAATCAAGCCCCGCCGCTTCTAATTCCTCATAAGCAGTGTAATCACCAAGCAGTTTAAAATTGTTTCTAATAAAACTTATATAATTGTGATCCCTTTCCAGACTTTTGGGATTCTGATAGCGAAGCTTAATTCCCGCTATTTTTTTCTCTATTCCATATTTTCCTTTAAGCGGATTATATAAATCATCAATAATGCCAGGATGATAGTTAATAACTGAGGCTTCTATATTGTAATTTTTAAGGACTTTCTGCAATGCCCAGGTCTGCAGGGTCGCGCCAAAATTATGAGCACTATGAAATGTAATAACGCCAGCCTTCACGCTATTTCGCCTCCTTTAATAATGTGTCGATTGTAGTTGGTCCGGCATCATCTATTATAACGCGGATTTTTTCTTTCAGCTCTTTTACCTCTTTTAGTTGTTTCATAGAGGCAGGAATAACGGCAAGCGTGTAATTTTCCAGATGTCTTAGTACGTATTGCACATTCCTGCGGTAATTTTTAGAACTATTGTACTTTTTTATATCAAATTCATTGAAATAAAATATTTTCTTACTGTCAAATGCATCAAACACATGAAGAAACATAAGGTCCATACCGGAATAATAAATAATATACTCAAATTCAGTATTGCCATAAAACTTCCGTTTTTCCCGCTTTGCCAGACTTTGCAGTTTTTCTTTTGTGTATGTATTCTCAATACCGAAGCGGAAAGTTAAGGTAAAAGCAAAGTATTCGGACATTCTATAATTTCTTCCGGGTGACAAAGGAATATATCCAATTTCCTTATCCAATAAGGATAACATTCCGGAAGATTTCTTCATGGCTCCGGCCTTAAAATGAACAAAATAATTTCTCATATTCCGGTTCATTTGGTTCAGCCTGTGAATAAACTGCCGGTCTTCCTGACTATCAAGTAAGGACTTAACATATATAAGAATATTTTCCTTGGAATCTTTTTTATAAACTTCTGTCCTTACCTTACCCTCTTCGTTTAAGAATACCATATCGCACACATTCTTAGCCGTATCCGCAGAATCCAGGCTGCAAAATTGTCCATAAAATTTGGGATAAGCATATTCCTCATTATTAATCTCAGCTATCAATTCATCTATGGTATCCACCTTAGGCAGGTCCATCTCGTCCAATCCTATATAAATACCCCGGTCCCCCAAATATTCCTTCCTGTCATAAGTAAATAAAATAATTTTCTTTTTTGAAACGGCATAATCAAACATAATACTTGAATAATCGGTAATTAACATATCACTTGCATTTAAGAAATCATAGGTTTCATAATCACTTGGAAATTCACGGACATGTAACAGTTCGCCGTAATTAATGCTCTTCTTAACAAAAGGATGTAACTTCACAAACAGTACCTGGTTGTTCTTTAATTTGTGATCTAAATGCGCTAAATATCCAAAAATCTTATCCACCTGTGCTTTTGATTCCTTCTTATGAAGCAACCCTCTCCAGGTTGGCATGTAAACAATAACCTGCATCCCCTCTAAATTACATTCCTTACGAATTATATCCCTTCTGTCCGTCCGGTAAAAAGAAGAATTTCTGGGATATCCGGCTAACAGTACTTTCCCTCCATATATCTTGTCCATCATATAATCTTTTAAAAAGATATCTCTGGAAAATTT
>JAATEU010000358.1 GCA_015655565.1 Clostridiales bacterium | reverse complement strand
GTGTGAAGAAAAAAACATTTTCACATTGATTATTTGAGATGCCGCAGGGCGGCATCATGTCGGTAAGGTTGAAAGAAAATATAAATAGAGAAAGGATGCCGCCTTGTGATTCTTTCAACCATATTTATTTATGGCAGTACCGCAGACAGGTCTGTGGTATGCAATGGGTATAAGGATGAAAAAAGAGGACAAGAAATCAATTATTGCCAATTTAAATAGAATTTACAAAGATGAAAGAAAAGCTGCTGATATATGGGATCAGATTGCAGAAAGATTCCAAAGGTATGGGGGCAGTGATGAAAAAGAAAAATGGCAGATAGAAAAAGAAGAATGGTTAACAGAAAAAGATGTGATGTTAATTACCTACGGAGATACCCTGCAAATGAAAGAAAGAACCGGAATCAATGCATTACATGATTTCCTGGTTAAATATGTCGGCGATGCAATTTCATGTGTTCACCTGTTGCCAATGTATCCGTATACATCGGATGACGGTTTTTCTGTAGTAGATTATAAAACAATTAATCCGGATTTGGGATCATGGGGAGACATTAATCATTTAGCAAAAGATTATAAATTAATGTTTGATGGGGTAATCAACCATATTTCAAAAAGCAGTGATTGGTTCAGGAAATTCCTTGCAGGGGAAGAATCTTATAAAGATTTTTTTATAGTGGCCGATCCGGCGGCCGATTACAGTCAGGTTGTCAGACCAAGAGCCCTTCCCCTGTTAACTCCTTTTGAAACAAAAGAAGGAAGAAAATATGTCTGGACTACTTTCAGTGAGGATCAGGTTGATTTAAATTTTAAAAATGCAAAAGTTCTTATTGAGATCTTAGACGTATTAATTACCTACGCCATTCATGGTGCAAAGTTTATCCGTTTAGATGCAATCGGCTTTCTTTGGAAAGAAGACAAAACGAAATGCATACATTTGCCTGAAACACACGAAGTAGTCAAATTAATTAGAAAAATACTGGATATCTATGCACCGGGTACCATTATCATTACGGAAACGAATGTACCTCATAAAGAAAACATCAGCTATTTTGGCAATGGCGGTGATGAATCCCATCTTGTATATCAGTTTCCCCTTCCGCCGCTGGTTATGTTCACTTTATTGAAGGAAAATGCATTAAAACTTACAAAATGGGCAAAATCCTTGGAAACGCTGTATCCCCATACTGCTTATTTTAACTTTTTAAGTTCTCATGACGGAATTGGCGTCAGACCTGCGGAAGGGATATTAACAGAGGAGGAAAGGCAATTTCTTGTTGATAACACATTAAAAAATGGAGGGGAAGTATCCTATAAAGATAATGGTGATGGTACAAAAAGCCCTTATGAATTAAATATTAATTATCAGGATGCATTAGCCGGTGCGGAGGTTTGTGACGAGTTAAGAATAAAACGTTTTCTTGCGGCGGAAACAATCCTTTTATCCCTGAAAGGAATGCCCGGAATATATATTCATAGTTTATTAGGCTCAAGAAATGATTATTATGGAAAAACTACTTCCGGTATACCACGCAGAATTAACAGAGAAAAATTAAATGCAGAAATTCTGGAAGAAGCTTTAAACAATGATACGAATAGAAAAGTGATTTTTAACGGGTTTTTAAGGATACTAAATATACGGAAGTGTCATTCTGCTTTTTCACCTGTGGCATCACAGGAAATACTGGAGCTGGACCCGGGTGTGTTTGGGTTAATCCGCAGCAATAAAGAGACGAATGAAATAATTTATGTGTTAATTAATGTTTCGAATGATAAAATCACACTGGAGCTGGAAAATTTAGAGGGAACGGATCTATTAAGTGATACTAAAGTTAAATCCGTGATATGTCTAAATCCACTTCAGTCCATGTGGATTCAATTCGGGCATAAATTATAAAAAATAAAAAGGAGAAGGATATTATGAAAAAAAGATTGGCAGCATTAGCCGCAGTTGCTTGTATGAGTGTATTAGCCGTTGGCTGCTCCGGCAGGAGTGAAACAAAGGATCCTGCGGGAAATGCAGACAAAGAAGTAATAATTCAATTTATGCATCAACAGGTAGAACAAGAAAGACAAGCTGCTGTACAAGATATTATTGAAGGTTTTGAAGCTGAAAACCCCGGTATTAAAATTGAACAGATGCCGGTAAATGAAGATGACTATGATACCAAGATTACGGCACTTGGCGGCAGCGGTGCACTTCCGGCAATTATTGAATTAAGCCAGGACCAGGCTAAATTAAATGCAAAAAACCAATTCACTGATTTAGAGGCTGTTGATGCGGTTGTAGCTGCTAAAGGTGAAAATGAATTCTTCCAGGGTACTTTATCCGTATCAAAGACAGAAGACGGTGCCCATTATGTAGGTGTTCCTGTATCTGGTTGGGTACAGGGTATCTGGGTTAATAAAGGTATGCTGGCGGGGAAAGGTTTTGAAGTACCTGCAAATTGGGAAGAAGTATTAGAAACCGCGAAAGCTTTCCATGATCCGGCTGCGAAAAAGTATGGCATTGCACTTCCTACTGCAGATGTAGCATTTACGGAACAGGTATTCTCACAATTTGCTTTATCAAATGGAGCAAATGTATTTGATGCAGAAGGCAATGTAACCTTTGATACACCCAAAATGCAGGAAGCTATGAAATATTACTCAGAACTTGCTTCTTATTCAATGCCCGGTTCTACGGAAGTTCCGGATGTTAAAGATGCTTTTGTAGCCCAAAATACTCCAATGGCACTTTACTCTACTTATATTATCGGCGGTGTTGTGGAAGCAGGATTTATTGATGATTTAGCATTTGTACTTCCTACTAATTATCAGTCTGCTGCTTTTGGTACGGTAACCGTATTATCAATTTCGGAAGGAATGGAAGAGGCACAAACGGAAGCGGCTAAAAAGTTTGCAAGTTATTTATTACAGGATGAACATAATATAGAATGGCTGCATATGGCTCCAGGCGGTGTTCAACCGGTTCTTTCTAAAGTAAGTACAAGTGAAGCATACTTAGAGAATGAAACAATTCAGGCATTTGCGCCAATTAGTGCCCATATTGCAGAAGCTTTTGATAATCTTCAGGTATTTGGTTCTGTAGAAGGTAAGAATTTCACTATTATGGGTGATATCACTAATACAGGTGTTATCAGTAAAGCGATAAACAATGCAGTTGTTCAAAAGAGTGAGGTAGCAGCAGAAGCGGCAAAGGCTCAAAAAGCAATTGAAGATATGATGCAATAGTTAAATTTAAAACAGGGGGCTGCTGCAAATTAACCTGATTCACTCTTTGAAATTAGTATGATTAACATCAAATCCT
>JAATEU010000483.1 GCA_015655565.1 Clostridiales bacterium | reverse complement strand
TGGATCAGTTTGAATTAGACCAGAAACGTAAGATCAATACATTTTCAAAAGGTATGAAAAAGCAGGTTTCTGTAATCTGCGGAGTCTGTGCGGGCACAAAATATCTTTTTTGTGATGAAACCTTTGACGGGCTTGATCCGGTCATGCGTCAGGCAGTCAAAAGCATATTTGCCAGGGAGATTTCAGAAAGGGGCATGACACCAATTATTGCTTCCCACAACCTTAGGGAGCTGGAAGATATTTGTGACCATATCGGATTACTTCATAAGGGCGGCATATTATTATCCAGGGATTTATATGACATGAAACTGGGCATCCATAAAATACAATGTGTATTTAAACAGGAAGGGGACGTAAAACAAATATTTGAAGGACTTGAACTGTTAAAGGTTGATACAAGGGGTTCCCTTTATACAATAACCGCCAGGGGAACCTGTGAGGAAATAACCGAACGGATAAATAAAGCGGATCCTATGTTTTTTGAAGTACTTCCCTTATCTTTGGAAGAGATATTTATAAGTGAAACGGAGGTGGTTGGATATGATATCAAAAGACTTATTCTTTAAATTACAGAAAGAAGATATAAAAAGAAGGATATGGACCATAGCCCTGTCGATTTTAACATTCTTTCTTTTCCTCACGGTTGTAAATGCCATAAGCCTTGGAAATTACAGCACTTACTTATCGGAAGAGCAAATAGTCCAACGTATATTAAGGTTTATGGGACCTCAGTACAAAATTGTAAATCTTATAACAATTACCGGTGCAGTCATTTGCGGTTTAAGCGGTTTCTTTTATTTACATTCCAGGAAAAAGGTGGATTTATACCATAGCATACCGGTACGCCGTGAGGTATTATTTACGGTCAGTTATATAAATGGACTGCTTATTTATCTGGTGCCTTATCTTATCAATGTTATTTTGTGTTTTGTCATATTACAGATGAACCATTACATGGATAGTGAAGTATTTGTTACGGCTTTATCGGCTGTTGGAATAAACTTATTGTTTTATTGTTTGATTTATACAATTGTAATTATAGCCGTAATGCTTACCGGTAATATTATTATCAGCTGCCTGGGAACCGCAGTTTTCCTTTTATACGGTCCTGTTTTAATGGTCATAAAAGAAATGTATTATCTGGATTTTTATAATACCTATGCAGGTATCAGTGAGGAGAGTTTAATATACCGGTTTTTATCGCCGTTAGGCAGTTATTTTGACATCGTGAACCGGATGAAAGACGGAGCTTATGAGGGGTTATCCGTGAGCATATTAAAGAGCTTCCTTGTCACTGTGCTGCTGATTGTATTTTCCGTATTTTTGTATAAAAAACGTCCCTCTGAAGCAGCCGGAAAGGCTATGTCCTTTCCTGTATCAAAACCGGTTATTAAGTTTTTATTAGTGGTGCCGGTTGCTTTAGGAGGAGGTATTATTTTCCGGCAAATTGCAGCCGATGGTTCTGCCGGCTGGTTTATTTTCGGATTGGTATTTTCTTTTATTGTTTCTTACGGAATAATAGAAATTATTTACAATTTCGATATCCGAAGCGTTTTCAGCCATAAAAAACATATGTTAATTTGTGCGGCTGTCCTGACGGGAATCGTATGTATCTTCCAGTTTGATTTATTTCAATATGATCTTTATATACCGGATAAAAATAAGATAGAAAGTATGAGTGTATCTATATCCGGAATAGATAACAGATTAGATTATATGGAACTGGATTCACAAAGTAATGATTTCAGCTATACAGGCCGTGATACTTATCAGCTGAAATATATGGAATTAACGGATATCGGGGCGGCCTACACTTTGGCCGGACTGGGAATAAAGCATGTAGAGAGCGGTATTCAGCCGGAAGATTATTATAGCTGCGATGTAAAATATAGGTTAAAAAATGGCCGTGAAGTATATAGAAATTATGATTTAACATTGGATGAAAGCTATAACCTGTTAAAAGATATCTTTGTAAATGAAGAATACAAAGAAGGACATTATCCTGTGTATAAATGGGATGCCGGTACTCTGTTGTCTGTATCCTGCTATAATGTGCTGGGCGGAAAGGAGTTTAGTCTTGATGAAGGTGAACAGCAGGAACTTTTAGACATTTATAAGGAAGAATTAATGAAACTTACTTTAGATGAAGTAACCGCCAGCCAGCCGGCTGCTACTATAACTTTCAGGTTAGAAGGAGATAACACGACGGATTATTATGTTTATCCCCAATTTAACAATACCGTGGCCTTTTTGAAAGAGCATGGTTTTGATCCGGCCGTACAAGTTGAAATACAGGATGTTAAATCAATCAGTATAATTAATTATCAAACCGTAAGGGACGAAAACAGTAGCTATCAATCTGAATATGCAGTTTCATATAAAGAGGCGGAGAGTTATCCAACCCAAACCTATGTGGATAAAGAAGGGATAGAAGCTATCCTGCCCAATCTTATTGAGAGTGATTATTACTGGAATTATAATAGTATTTTGAAGAGGGAAAATGATTTGGAAGTCAACCTGGTTTTGAGCAAAGACGAGTATGGCAATGAGGGAAGTTATATATATTATTTCAGGGAAGGCAGCATACCTGATTTTGTAAAAGAAGATGTTGGTTATGTGGAAGAGTAAACATAAAAAACAGGATACGTAATATTAAATAAGAAATAAAAAACATAAATAAGAAATATAAAATAAAATATAAATAAAAAATATAAATAAAAAATATTAAATAAGAATTATAAAATATAAAATAAGCAATATAAGTGTATTAAAAAGCAAGCCGTTCTTTCAGGGAAAGATAAGCTTGCTTTTTTCGTTTGAAATATCAAAAGGCAAAACCAAATTATTGTTTACAATTATACAATGCATTGCAATAACGAACAAAATATAAGGAATATATAGTTTAATCTAAAAAACGATGATGATATTATGTATGTGTCATAAGAAAGGGGGATATACAATGAGTCAGCAGGAGCTTTTATTAAAAATGGAACATATGCATAAAAGCTTTGGGATCACAAAAGCACTGAAGGATGTAAGTATCGGCCTTAGGAGAGGGCAGATTCTTGGTCTAATTGGTGAAAACGGTTCCGGTAAATCTACATTGGCTTCCATTATAGCTGCAATCCAGCCGGCGGATTCCGGAGAAATATTCTTTGAAGGAAAGCCGTTTAAGCCTTCAAATAGTGTGGATGCAAATAAACAGGGTATCTGTATGATACTTCAGGAAAAGGGAACCTTCGACATGCTGACAGTAGCAAAGAACATTTTTGTTGGAAAAGAAGAAATGTTTACAAGGAGAGGCATTCTTAATAACAAAGCTATGAACGAAGCTGCACAGAAGGCCTTAAATGTAATCCATGCAGAACACATTAAAGCGGCGGTGCCGCTTAACAGATTAAACTTTGAAGAACGGAAGCTGGTAGAGGTTGCCAGGGCCATGTTCGGAAAACCCAATATTTTAATTGTGGATGAGACAACCACGGCTTTAAGCAGAAATGGCCGGAACATATTATACGGTATCATGAACGGAATGAAGAAGGAGGGCAAATCCGTTATATTTATTTCCCATGATATAGATGAATTAATGGAGGTCTGCGATACTTTAACTATACTCAGGGATGGAGTGTACGTCGATACTTTGGAAAAAGAACAATTTGATGCGGCACTGGTCCGCAAGCTGATGGTAGGCCGTGAAGTATCTGAAAATTATTATTCCAATGAAATGGAATCCTGCAGGAACAAAGAGGTTGGGTTTTCCATGGAACATGTTTTTGCAAGGGAATTAAAGGATATCAGTTTTGAACTGCATAAAGGAGAAATACTTGGATTTGGCGGACTTGCTGATTGCGGCATGCATATTTTGGGAAATATAGCCTTCGGATTGACCGAACCGGATTTAGGAGCGGTAAAAGCGGGAGACGGCGGTAAAATCACGAATCCGAAAAAAGCAATGGAAAAGAGAATTGCTTACATATCAAAGAACCGTGATCAGGAAGCCTTAATGGTATCTTCCAGTATTAAGGATAATATATGCCTTGCATCTTATCCGGTATTGGAGAAAGGGGTGTTTGTATGGCCGCCGGCAGAAAATAAATTTGTGGATGTCTGGGCGGAAAAACTCAGCATTAAAATGCAGAACAGGGACCAATATGTAATGGAGCTGTCCGGCGGCAATAAACAGAAGGTTGCATTAGCGAAATGGCT
>JAATEU010000581.1 GCA_015655565.1 Clostridiales bacterium | reverse complement strand
TGCATTAATACGATCCGAAGTTGTCCTGGTCTGGGAATTAACGTAATTGATACGGCACCTGGATATAATTTTGGTCAAAGTGAAGAAATTGTAGGAAAAGCTTTGGCTGGAATGAAGAGGGAGGATGTTACCATAATTACAAAATGCGGTATTGTGTGGACAAGACAGGGAAGCTTGTTTAATAAGGTTGGTGATATTCAGCTTTATAAGAATCTGACCAAAGAATCCATTATGGAAGAAATTGAAAGCAGTTTAGAACGATTAGGTACGGATTATATTGATATCTATATGACGCACTGGCAATCGGTAGAACCATTCCACACTCCAATCAGTGAAACCATGGAAGCATTCAATGAATTAAAGGCGCAGGGTAAAATTAAGGCAATCGGGGCTGCCAATATGACACCGGAACATGTGAAGGAATACTTAAAATATGGTGAACTTTACATTGTACAAGGAAAATACAGCATTTTAGACCGTTCGATTGAAAATGATCTTATTCCTATCTGTAAGGAAAACAATATTAAATTACAGGCATACTCCCCGTTGGAACAAGGTTTGCTGAGCGGATGCCTGGGAAGAGATTATGTACCAAAGGGTGCACAATGTAATAAGAAATGGTTTCAGCCTGAAAATATGGCGAAGGCAATGGATATGATGGATAGTTGGGACGATTTGATAAAAAAATATGATTGTACTGCCGCCAATCTTGCATTGGCCTGGGTACTTGCACAAGGTGATTATATTACTTTATTAAGCGGAGCAACTACAGTTGCTCAAATCAAAGAGAATGTAATATCGGCAGAAATCAAATTAGCAAAAGCAGATGTACAGAGAATGCGCGGTATGGCGGAAGCAATAGATAAAGAAAGTATATAGTAGCAGTAAAATTCTTGCGGTGCAGATATTAACGGCACCGCAAAGAATAAATTATTATCTTTTATAAATATCTGGTTTTATCAAATACAAACCAGATATTTATAAAAGATAATAATTTAAACATTGAAAGAAGTATATTATTTGATATAATTTTATATATACATGAATTTTAATGTACCGATGAGGATGTTTAAGGAGGAAAGAGAAGATGACATTAAAACAGCGTTTAGAAGCGATACGAAAAATTGTTAAAGAAGATAAAAAGGTGGTTGTAACTCAACTGAGTGAGATGTTCGATGTAACAGAAGAAACAATTAGAAGAGATTTAGAGAAGCTGGAAGAGGAAGGACTGGTAAACCGGACTTATGGCGGGGCTGTACTGAACCAGGATAAAGCACATGAAAAAATACATTTTTTAAAGAGAGCACAAACTAATTTGGAAGAAAAGAAGATAATCGCGGAAAAGGTTGCGCCTATCCTTGCAACAAGTTCGTCAATTGGCGCGGACTCAAGTTCTACGGTATTGGAGGCATTAAAGAAAATCAGCGATTTGCAGGGGATTACGGTACTGACGAATTCGGTTGAAGCATTAAGGGAATTAAGCCTGTCTTCGCTGAATGTAATGTCTACGGGCGGAGTATTGAACAAAAATACTTTGTCTTTACAGGGAATTGTTACGAAGGAATTAATTGGAAGATACAATGTAGATATTGCATTAATAAGCTGTAAGGGTTTGATATTGGACAGCGGAGTCTTTGATTCAAATGAGAGCGAAGCAGAATTGAAGAAAATGTTGATTGAACGTGCGAATAAGGTTGTTCTCCTGGCAGATGACAGTAAATATGATAAAATGGCATTTTATAAACTGGCTGGATTTGAAAAAATCGATACAGTCATTACAAACAAGGAACCGGATAAAGAATGGATGAAGACATTTAAAGAATGTGAAATTCATGTTATTTGGTAAATATTTTAGTAAAGACAAATATTAAAATAATGAATATATAATATAGATATATTCTGTTTTTAATAGCTGGATTAAACTGTTATAATATAGATGATGAATAAGAGCAAAGAGGCTGGTTTCCTGCGTTTAAATCAGTTTCTTTGTTCTTTTATAATTGTTCCGTCCGGTGGGGGACGTAAAGCGTATGAATCAGTAAAACATCCGCTATAATGGTTAATAAAATTACTATAACTGTAAAAATACCTGATTTCAGATAAAAGAAACATGAAAAAATGTTAAAAACACAGAATGAAATATTTAAAAAGAAGGAATAAATGCAAAAAATAATGAAAAAAGTATGTATTCCAATTATAAACTTGTTGATTTATGACATGAAACAAGGTATAATGGTTTTTATAAACAGAAGCAAAATTTTTGAAAGGGGAAAATGATGAAATGATTTGATTTAGGTTAAATGTAGAAATGTAATTGTGGAAGATAACAGGACGCTGTTAAAAAAAGAACACAATGAATGAGTGCTCAGGAAGAAGTTATGCAACTAATCGTATGTATCATACCTAACTAAAGAATGATAGGTAAACTGAAGGAGGATTTAATTATGAAAAAGCGAAATATGATAAAACGTTTTGTGAGTCTTGCATTAGCAGCAATGATGATGATTTCATTGGCAGGTTGTGGAAATAGCAGTAATTCAAAGAAGGACACTACAGATACTACAGATACTACAGACACCAAAGGCACTACAGATACCAAAGACACCAAAGAGACTACGGCAGATGCTGAAGTTGAAACTGTTAAAATAGGCTTCCTTGCTCCGCTGTCCGGCACAGCAGCTAATTTAGGAGAGCAAACAGTATGGGCTGCTCAAATGATGACGGATATTATTAATAATGAAAACCCGGATTTGGATATTATGTTAGCAGATACAGC
>JAATEU010000292.1 GCA_015655565.1 Clostridiales bacterium | reverse complement strand
TGGAACTATATGCTGACCTGGGGTACCGGAAAGTTCAGTGTTCATAAAATGTTCATTCATGCGTTTGTCGTGATTATAAAATATTAATGTATTTACATCAGAAAGTAATTATGGTAGAGTATTTTAATGAAAGAATTGGCAGATTAACAATATTGGTATTTAAGGGAAATTTATGACGGTATTTCAATAATACGTAATCAGGAAAAAGGGAATCCTGGTTTTGGATTTAAAATATGGAGGAAATTATGAAGAAACTAATTGATATGATTGCTGAAGAATTAATGCAGGCATTTGAAGCGAATGGTTATGAAGGCAAATATGGAATGGTTACCTTATCCAATCGCCCGGATCTGTGCCAATATCAATGTAATGGAGCATTAGCTGCGGCAAAATCATATAAAAAAGCACCTATCATGATTGCGGATGAAGTGATAGCAAGCGTAAAGGATAGTAAATCCTTTGAGAAAATTGAAGCAATCCTGCCGGGTTTTATAAATCTAACGTTAAATACCGGTTATATTGCAAAATATTTAAATGAAATGAGCAGGGAAGAACAATATGGCTGTGAAAAGTCAGCAGCTCCCAAAACCATAGTCATTGATTACGGCGGACCCAACGTGGCGAAGCCGTTGCATGTGGGTCATCTGCGGTCTGCCGTAATTGGTGAAAGCATTAAGCGGATCAGCAGATTTTTAGGACATAATGTTATAGGGGACGTACATCTGGGGGATTGGGGACTGCAGATGGGTTTGATTATTATGGAGCTTAAGAAGAGGCACCCGGACCTGGTATATTTTGATGAGAATTATACCGGAGAGTATCCGAAAGAAGCACCTTTTACCATATCGGAACTGGAAGAAATCTACCCGGCAGCCAATGAATATTCCAAAGCCCATCCGGAATTTAAGGAAGAAGCAAAAAATGCTACCTATATGTTGCAAAATGGTACCCGCGGGTATGCGGCTCTCTGGAATCATATACTGAATGTGTCGGTAACGGATTTAAAGAAAAACTATGATAATCTGAATGTCAGCTTTGATTTGTGGAAGAAGGAAAGTGATGCGCAGACCTACATTCCGGATATGATTGCTTACCTGAAAGAAAACAACTATACCAGAATCAGCGAAGGCGCCCTGGTAGTGGATGTAAAAGAAGAAACGGATACAAAAGAGATTCCGCCCTGCATGATTCTTAAGTCCGACGGTGCTACCTTATATAATACCACGGATTTGGCAACTATGGTGGAACGGATGAAATTATTTCATCCGGATGCCATTACTTCCATTGTTGATAAAAGACAGGAGCTTTATTTTGAGACCGTATTCCGCTGTGCCAAGAAGACCAAATTAGTGGGTGAGAAGGTTAAGCTGACCTTTTTGGGGTTTGGAACCATGAACGGCAAGGATGGCAAGCCTTTTAAAACAAGAGACGGCGGCGTTATGCGTCTGGAAAACCTGATACAGGGCATTAATGATGAAGTATATAAAAAAATAATGGAAAACCGGGAAATGCCGGAAGAAGAAGCAAAAAGCATTTCCAGGAAAGTAGGTCTTGCCGCTTTAAAGTACGGGGATCTGTCCAATCAGGCTTCCAAGGATTATATATTTGATATTGACCGCTTTATTTCCTTTGAAGGAAATACCGGTCCATATATTTTATATACTATTGTACGCATAAAATCAATTTTAAATAAATACAGGGAAATTTCCGGTGGTGATTTAAACAGTAAGGGTACCATCGTGTCTTCAACCCTCCCAGGTGAAATCAGCTTAATGCTTGAGGTTTCTAAATTCAATGATGTGGTTGAACATAGTTATGAAGAAAATGCACCTCATAAAATATGCCAGTATATTTACGATATAGCCAATGCGTTTAACAGCTTTTACCATGAGAATAAAATAATAGCACAAGAGGATAAGGTGAAGCAGCGGTCCTGGATTTCTTTAATTACCTTAATACAAGGGATTCTGGAAACCTGCATTTATTTACTGGGATTTGATGCACCGGACAGGATGTAATACAGAAATTAGTTGAAATTGATTTGTTTTTACTTAGAGGAGCAGACATGTACAGCAAGATATCAAAATTAGTTATTTACCGTAATTTAGAGAAGGACAGCATTCTTTTTTCCTTGGCTGAAACAATTAAAAGTATGGATAAACTGCCCAAAGGACAGGCAGATTCCAATCCTGCCTTAAAAGAAGAGATCATATCTGAAATATACATTCAAATCAACCGTCTTTTGGATTTAGCGACCGAATATGGATTTGACCATAATCTGTTGCATAATTACCTGACTTATATTCTCGCGGCCAATGAAAATCCTTTTAGTATAACCTGTGAGAAGCTTGGGATGCGGGAAGGAACGGTGAACCGGTTTGCCAGGGGAGATTTTAAAATATTCAAAGAATTATTTGAATATGATTTTAGCAGGATTGAGTCGGAATTAGGAATTAATTGTTTCCGTATTATTTTAAACTATCAGGCCATTGTGAAAAACGGAAAGCGATATAATAAAAATGTAAGTGATAAAGTCCGGTTACTCAGTACACGGATAGAACAGGCGGAGGATGAAAATGAAATTTTATCCCTTGTTAATGATTTTTACCGGGATTATGGTGTTGTTAAATTTGGTTTAAACAAAGCTTTCCGGGTAAAACGCGT
>JAATEU010000022.1 GCA_015655565.1 Clostridiales bacterium | reverse complement strand
TTACTTGGTAAACGTGTTGACTATTCAGGACGTTCCGTTATTGTCGTAGGACCGGAACTAAAAATTTATCAGTGCGGACTTCCTAAGGAAATGGCGATTGAGTTATTTAAGCCTTTTGTTATGAAAGAATTAGTTGCCAGAGGAACTGCACATAATATAAAATCAGCTAAAAAAATGGTTGAAAGGCTTCAGTCCGAAGTCTGGGATGTACTGGAAGAGGTAATCAGTGAACATCCTGTTATGCTAAACCGTGCCCCGACTCTTCACAGACTTGGTATTCAGGCGTTTGAACCGGTATTGGTAGAAGGTAAAGCCATAAAGCTGCATCCGCTGGTATGTACTGCCTTTAATGCAGACTTTGACGGTGACCAGATGGCAGTCCATCTGCCTTTATCCGTAGAAGCTCAGGCAGAATGCAGATTTTTGCTTTTATCTCCAAATAATTTATTAAAACCCTCCGATGGTGCCCCGGTTGCCGTTCCTTCCCAGGATATGGTACTTGGTATCTATTATCTGACCTTACAGAAGCCTGGGGATATGGGTGAGGGACATTGCTTTAAGAGCGTAAATGAAGCAATCCTTGCTTATGAGAATGGCGCCATTACCTTGCACGCCCAGCTCAGGGTCAGAAGATCAGGCATGAACAGTGAAGGTGTTTTGGAATCTAAAACCATAGAATCTACTTTAGGCCGTTTGATATTTAACGAGATTATCAGTCAGGATTTAGGATTTGTTGACAGGACAAAACCGGAGAACTTTTTATTGCCGGAAATTGACTTCCATGTCGGCAAGAAACAATTAAAGAAGATTCTGGAGAAATGCATTAATACCCATGGTGCTACTAAGACTGCTGAAACCCTGGATGCAATTAAGGCACTGGGATATAAATATTCCACCAGGGCTGCAATGACGGTTTCAGTTTCCGATATGACGGTACCGCCCAGGAAGAAAATTATAATTGCGGAAGCGGAAGCCAGGGTAGAGGAAATAGCCAAGAACTTCCGCCGCGGTCTTATGACGGAAGATGAAAGATATAAAGCGGTAATTGATACCTGGAAGGTTGCGGATGATGACATTACGGAAGCACTTTTAAGCGGTCTTGATAAATACAATAACATTTATATGATGGCTGACTCCGGTGCCCGCGGTTCCGATAAGCAGATTAAGCAGCTTGCAGGTATGCGCGGATTGATGGCGGATACTTCAGGCCGTACGATTGAATTGCCTATTAAATCAAATTTCCGTGAAGGACTTGATGTATTGGAATACTTTATTTCTGCCCATGGTGCCAGAAAGGGACTGTCCGATACCGCGCTTCGTACTGCCGATTCCGGATATCTGACACGCCGTCTGGTTGACGTATCGCAAGACCTGATTATCCGTGAAGTGGACTGCTGTGAGGGCAAAGAAATCCCCGGAATGTGGATTAAGGCCTTTACAGATGGCAATGAAGTAATTGAAAGTCTGGAAGAAAGAATCACAGGCAGATATTCCTGTGAAACAATTGAAGATGATAACGGTGAGGTTATTGTTAAAGCAAATCATATGATCACACCTAACAGAGCCGCCAGAATTGTTGCCACCAATAAAGTACAGGAAGCCGGATTTAATGCTAAAATTAGAATCCGTACCATTCTTACCTGTAAGTCCCATATTGGTGTATGCGCTAAGTGTTATGGTGCCAATATGGCGACCGGCGAAGCCGTTCAGGTTGGGGAAGCGGTAGGCATTATTGCTGCCCAGTCAATCGGTGAACCCGGTACACAGCTTACTATGCGTACTTTCCATACCGGTGGTGTTGCCGGTGATGATATTACCCAGGGTCTTCCCCGTGTTGAAGAACTTTTTGAAGCCAGGAAACCGAAAGGTCTTGCTATTATTTCGGAGTTTGCCGGTGTTGTAACCATTAAGGACACGAAGAAGAAACGTGAAGTTATCGTAACCAATGAGGAAACCGGTGAATCAAAAGCTTATTTAATTCCTTATGGTTCCAGGATCAAAGTATTGGACGGAGACATGCTGGAAGCCGGAGATGAATTAACAGAAGGCAGCGTTAATCCCCATGATATCCTTAAGATTAAGGGCGTCCGTGCCGTTCAGGATTATATGATTCAGGAAGTTCAGCGGGTATACCGTCTGCAGGGTGTTGAAATCAATGATAAGCATATTGAAGTCATCGTCCGTCAGATGCTTAAGAAGATCCGCATTGAAAACAGCGGTGAATCAGAATTATTACCCGGCAAATTAGTGGATAACTTAGATTTTGATGATATCAATGAAAAGCTGGAATCAGAAGGATTACCGATAGCAGATGGCAAACAGGTCATGCTTGGTATTACCAAGGCATCCTTAGCAACCAATTCCTTCCTGTCTGCCGCATCCTTCCAGGAGACGACAAAAGTCCTGACCGAAGCGGCAATTAATGGTAAAATAGATCCGTTGATTGGCCTTAAGGAAAATGTTATCATTGGTAAATTAATTCCTGCCGGTACCGGTATGAAGAGATACCGTTCAGTAAAATTAGACAGTGATATGGATGAAGAATTATTAATCTCGGAAGATTTTGACGATGAAGATTATTAAAATTTCCATTATTCCGAATCAGATATGGATGATATCGACGGTATTGAAATAGATGAATTTGAGGATGGGGACGAATTACCGGAAGAAGATTATAGTAATGAAGATTATAGCAATGAAGATTACAGTGAAGAAGATTATGCGGCGAAAGGCTTCTCAGAGGATAACGATTAAAGGATAACGATTAATAAAACGGAAAAAATATTGTATAAAGGGTCTGCCTGAAATGAATTCTAAAACGGACATTTTGGGCAGGCTCTTTTTGCAGGCAACATTTTCGGAGTATTGACATATATATAGTGTTAGTATATAATGATAAACACAATATATAGTGATTAACGTTGTTGCTGGAATTGAATGCAAAATTAACTGAGGAACCACAAAAATAATTTTTTCAGTGAGATGTCAGCATATATTAATAAAAAAACAGGAATTATATATGTTGAATATTCCAGGAAATTATAACAATCTGTTTTTGCAGGTGTTTCCTATGCCGTTCCAGGAGAGTCTACGGTAAAAGGGAGGAACAGGTATGACAGGCATATTATCGGAACAATTTTTAAATAAATATAAAAATCGGAAAACTCCGTTAAGTCCAATCGGAGAGTTTGTATATCTCAGGACTTATTCCAGATATTCAGAGAATGAGAAAAGAAGGGAAACCTGGTTTGAAACCGTACTCAGGACAACAAAATATAATATTGAACTCGGTTTGAATTATAAAAATAAGCAGGGTATTGTTACAGACAGGGAGAAGGAAGTAAAGGAAGCGGAATTATTATTTGATAACCTGTATCATCTGCGGACATTTACCTCGGGCAGAACACTGTATATGGGCGGTACTGAAATCGTAAAGGAGTATCCTTTATCAAATTACAACTGCTGCTTTACCATGATACAGAATATGCATGATTTTGTAGATGTATTTTATCTGCTCATGTTAGGCTGCGGGGTAGGTATCCGGATTGACCGGAAGTTGCTTTCCGGTATGTCTTCCGTCAGAAAAGTCCGGCTGGCTGGTATTTATGACGAAAATGTACGAAAACAAACACCGAAGGAATTAATGGAGGATACTGTCTTAACCCTGGAACAGGGAAAGGATATTACTGCAGTTATTAAAGTCGGGGACAGTAAAGAGGGCTGGTGTAACGCCCTGGAGATTTATTTTAAATTAATTACAAAAAAGGAATACAGGGATGTTAAGAAAATATGGATTGATTATAGTTATGTAAGACCGGAAGGTGCAAGGCTCCGCAGATTCGGCGGAAGAGCCTCCGGCCATAAATCCTTAAAAAGGATGTTTGAAAAAATAAATATGGTAATGGACAGAAGCGGGGACGGACGGCTTAAAAGCATTGATATCCTGGATATTGCCACTATTATCAGTGAAAATGTCGTATCCGGCGGTGTCAGGAGAAGTGCCATGATGATTATCTGCGGAGAAGATGATGAAGAGGTAATCCGTGCAAAGGGGAATATTTATAAGGTTGTTAACGGCAGCTGGATAGAAAATAAAGAGATATCACACCGCAAAATGAGTAATAACTCCGTACTTTATACCCAAAGACCCTCACTGCCCAGGATAAAAGAAATACTTAATTCAATCCGAATTAATGGGGAACCGGGATTTATTAATGCGGTGGCAGCGGAAAGCAGGAAAAGTACTTTTGAAGGCTGCAATCCCTGCGGGGAAATTCTCTTAAGGTCAAAACAGTGCTGCAATCTGTCAACCAATAACCTGCTTGCCTTTGTAAAGGAGGATAATACCCTTGACAGGAATAAGTTGGAGGAAGTAATTAAGCTCTCGGCCAGGGTTACCATACGTATGACTTTAGTTGATGTGGAACTCCCGGAATGGAATCGGGTCATGCAGGAGGACAGGATTGTAGGAATTTCCCTCACCGGCATAATGGACATGGTAAACAAGACGGGCATGAGTTTTAGTGATTTGGAAGACCTCCTTAAACATCTGAAGGATATTGTCCACAGGGAAGGTGAAAGATACTGCAGCGAATTAGGTATCTCAAAACCGGAATTAATGACTACCATTAAACCGGAAGGCACCTTGTCAAATCTTCCGGGTGTCAGTTCGGGAATACATTTCCCGCATTCTGAATATTATATCAGGCGAATCCGGATTGCCGTTTCCGACCCCTTATGCAAAATGATGGAAAGGCAGGGCAGTTGTCCTATTTATAATGAAGTGGGGCAGGAAGATGCAGACTGTACCATAAAAGTCATAGAATTTCCAATGAAGGCTCCATGGGGTAAGACAAAATATGAAGTTGGGGCACTTGAGCAGCTGGAATTGTATAAATTGACTATGAGGGCCTGGACCGATCACAACACAAGCATTACCGTTCATGTCAGGGAAAAGGAATGGGAGG
>JAATEU010000617.1 GCA_015655565.1 Clostridiales bacterium | reverse complement strand
GCGTGCTTTAGCACGCATTAAATCAGGATGGATGAAAAATATGTTTTACTATTTTTCATCTTACTCCCGTCTGCGTGCTTTAGCACGATGTTTTACCATTTTTCATCTTATATACCTGCTGCTCCTGCCAACACGCCTGTTTCAAGATCATAAATTTTATCGCCCCAATCTTTTGCCCAATCCTTTAATTCTATTATTGCAATGGGATTGGGAACTACCAGGTCTTCACTTTCTGCTATATATTTTGCAAGATTTCTGTAAATATCCGCATGGGGATCATCCGGGTGCGCCTCAATAACCGTTTTGCCATACAATTCACTTTTGGATACTACTAAAGAGCGGGGTACATAACCAACGGCTTTCGTTCCTGTCCTGTCCGCAAAATCATTAATAATTGCTTTTGAGTATCCTGCGGACAGGCCATTCCCTATAATACCTCCGAGTTTCGCCCCACCGGAGGGCGCATATTTATTAATTGCCTTAAATAAATTATTTGCTGCATAAATTGCCATGAAATCGGAGGAGCTTACTACATAAGCCCTGTCTGTAATTCCATCCCGGATAGGGACGGCAAAGCCACCGCAAACCACATCACCTAAAACATCATATAATACGTAATCCGGTTTGAATTCTTCAAAAAGATTCAATTCCTGCAGCAAAGTTACCGCCGCATTGATTCCCCTGCCTGCACAGCCCACCCCCGGAACCGGACCGCCTGATTCAATACAAAGGACCCCTTTAAAGCCTACGGCAGAGATATCCTCCAGATGAATTTTTTTGCCTTCCCTTAAACTGTCAAGTACGGTAGGCAAATAATTATTTCCCCTTAACGTATTAGTGGAATCACTCTTAGGGTCACAGCCAATCTGAATTACCTTATATCCTTCTTCAGCAAGTGCTGCACTGATATTTGAGGTAGTAGTAGATTTTCCGATTCCGCCTTTTCCGTAAATTGCGATATGTTTTCCTGTTTTATTGCCCATACCATATTCTCCTTTAATAAAAAAGGAGGCTTCAGAACGCAGAATCTCAATTGCTTCAATCCTGTTTCCTAAAACCTCCAGTTATCTGGTTAGTTTCCCTTTTTAAATGTCAATCATCTCACATAAATCTATAAATATTTTCATGGTGACAGATAAATATTATCTGCCATCTCTGATGACAGCATAAAAAAGGCCGTATGATTTTTTATTTTAATGTGTCATTATAAATATCGAAAACTTCATTTTCCGTACGGTATATATCACTTGGCAGCCTATAATCACCGGCAGTAGCATCGTGTATCTTTTCAAAAGTAAATCCATTTTTCTTCCAAACCGCAGCTACTTTTTCTCCTAAATCCAAGTACCATGAAGTTTCCGGACTTCGATGCCCCTCAAACGCTGAGCCTACATTAGGGGCCCAAATATTGAATGAGCAAATAACGCCTTTAGAACTTAAATACTCTATTCCCTCAATTGTTTTTGTTTTAGGCTCAATACCGGCAACAAAATTAGAACGTACCCGTCCAAACCCAAATACTTTCACCGCATATTCCAAAGCATTTACCCAGTTATCCCAGCCGCCGCTGCCGCCAGCCTTTCCAGGGCATACGGCTTTATAAAAATCCTTATCCCAAAGTTCTAAGTTCATAGCGGTAGTACGGAACCCTGCTTCTTTAAATTTATGAATATTATTAAAATCAAGTGGTGCTGCCACTGTCGCCGTACCATTAAATTCCTCTGCGCCTAATACTCTTTTGATTTCCTCTCCTGCATCTACAAAGTAGTCTAATTCCCTGCGCTCTGCTATAACACCTCCGCTTATTGTCAGATGATCAGCAACTCCTTCTGTAAATGCCGCTTTTACAGCTTCTCCTACCTGTTTAGGGTTCCTCCAATAAGTCCCATACTTTTCCGTATAAAGCTCCCTGTCATAGTTAATATTACAAAACAGGCAGTCTTCTCCCTTTTCCTTATAAGAACATTCATTACTATAGGTAATAAAAATTTGTTTATCATAAAAAGAACCATTACCAATTAAATAAAGCGGGGTTCCATCTGATGCTGATTGAGAATGATATTTCGGCCTCTTTGCATATTTGATTTCTCCTATTTTTTCTTCTTTATATGTAAGAACGGGTTTATTCTTATCTAATGCAATTTTGTATAAAGAATTTTTATTCCATGTGAATGTTACCTTTAACCCATATGGCAAATAAAAACAGGCCGGCAGCACATTCTTAGCACTTGTTTCCCGATTGCGTCCTCCGCCAAGAACCTGCTCCTGATGCCTTGTCCCCAATTCAGCCACAAGAAGTGCTTCCTTTGTTATATCAACCCCTTCTGTTCCTAAATCAGCTTTTAACCTTATCTCCTCCCATAATTTATCCTTTAATTCCGCTTTAGTAAGTTCGCTGACATCCGCTGTCCACGTTTTATAACTCATTTTTCACCGCTCCTTTTCTATTAATATTATAATTCAGCTTCAGGTTCTAAACGGGGTAAATCATATGTTACTATTTCCGGATATTTTATTCCTGCTCCTGTATTTAGCAATACAACTGATTCCTCTTCCTTTATCCACCCAATGCCGCGTAATTTTTTAGCAGCCGCAAAAGCTGCTGCTCCTTCCGGGCATACATAGGTTCCCTCCAACCTGGCTAATTCTTTCAATGCTTCTATTATTTCATCATCTTCAACGGAACTTGCACATCCGTTTGTTCTATAAATTGCTTCCAAGACTAAAAAGTCCCCTAAGGCCGTTGGTACGTTAATCCCAAATGCCACTGTTTTAGATTGCTCCCAAAATTGGGATTCCGGCGCATTTTCTTTAAAAGCTTTTACAATTGGAGCGCAGCCTGCCGCTTGTACTGCTACCAACCGTGGTTTTTTTTCTCCTATCCAGCCTAATTC
>JAATEU010000444.1 GCA_015655565.1 Clostridiales bacterium | reverse complement strand
CCCTCCTTTGCAGTGGGAAGGACTCAGGTATTGTTATATTATATACGTAAAATCAAGGCGGATCATTTAGTAACCGGACACGGGGACTTTAAGGTATATGTGGACAGCCCTCTGGCAAATGAAGCAACCCAGATTTTTAATAATAACAAGATGGGATATTTTGACCGGGAAGCAATGGAGTTAGTGAGTCGGGGCATTAATCCCATTACATTTGCAGGATTAAAGACCTCAGTTACTACGGAGGAATCCAAAGCCATAAATATTGATGATGACTGCAAGGTTATTATATCTGCCAGCGGTATGTGTGATGCAGGCCGTATCCGCCACCACCTGAAACATAATTTGTGGAGAAATGAGAGTACTGTATTATTTGTAGGATTCCAGTCGGCAGGAAGTTTGGGACGGATTATACTTGACGGAGCGGCGGAAGTAAAATTATTCGGTGAGACAATCCAGGTAAATGCAGAAATCCGAAAGTTGGCAGGGGTCAGCGGACATGCTGATAAAGACGGACTGATAAACTGGATTAAACAATTTGAGAAGAAGCCAAAGAGGGTATTTGTAGTCCATGGAGATACGGAAGTCTGTGATTTGTTTACGGACTGCCTGAAAAATGAGTATGGCCTGGATGCGATTGCACCTTTCAGCGGAGAAATTTATGATTTAATTACAAATGAGTGTCTGGAAAAAGGGAAAGCAATTGAAATCCAGGATAAAGCTGGAAAGAAAAAAGGATTCTCTTCTGTTTATGAACGCCTCATAAATGCAGGAAAGAGATTAATGGTTGTTATCCAGCATAACGAAGGCAGTACCAATAAGGATTTAGCCAAATTTACGGATCAAATTAATTCATTAAACGATAAATGGGATAAATAATAAATTGGAGCAGACGATAAATACCGCCATAGCTGGCTGTGATTAAAGTAATGTTACCGACGGCAAGTATTAACATTGACCGTTCCAACTGTGGAAATGAATAATTACCAGTATGAGCTAAACAAGAATTTATGATGGAGAAAAACAGATGAATTATACAGAAATTAACGCAAAAACCATGGACAGGTGGATTGAAGAAGGATGGGAGTGGGGAGTGCCGATTTCTCATGAGCAGTTTATTGATGCTCTTAATGGCAAATGGTCTATGCTTTTGACACCCACTAAGCCGGTTCCTAAAGACTGGTATTCGGATTTAGATGGTAAAAGAGTTCTCGGCCTGGCTTCGGGAGGAGGCCAGCAAATGCCCATTTTTGCCGCACTTGGCGCTGAATGTACAGTCCTTGATTATTCCGAGAAGCAAATAAAGAGCGATTTGTCTGTTGCAGAAAGAGAAGGATATAAAATCAATGCTATCCGTGCGGACATGACTAAACCATTGCCATTTGATAACGATTCATTCGATTTGATTTTCCATCCCGTATCAAACTGTTATATTGAGGATGTGATGCATGTTTGGAAAGAATGCTATCGCATTCTGAAAAAAGGCGGTAGGTTAATGGCGGGATTAGATAATGGGTTTAATTTTCTTTTTGATAAAAATGAAAAGGAAGTTAAATATCGGCTCCCGTTTAATCCATTACAAGACAGGGAATTGTTAAAATCGCTGGAAAAAAAAGATTTTGGGATTCAGTTTTCACACACACTCGAAGAACAAATCCGTGGGCAACTAAAGGCTGGTTTTATGCTGCTCGATCTTTATGAAGATACGAATGGGACTGGCTTTCTTCATGAATATGGCGTTCCTACATTTTGGGCAACCCTGGCTGTAAAATAATCTAATTGTGAAAGAGCGTATAACACACTGCACTTTGCTTTGCAAAGTCGTGTGCCAAGGAGCAAGCCTCTTTGGAATCCCTATTTTGAGCGCTACGGCTTTGCCCGGCCCCTCAAAATGAAAAAGAAAGACTATCAGCTTCACGCTGATAGTCTTTCTTTTGTTATCACATTCCGCTTGCCGACTGTCCAGTCTGAATGTTCATCAAAACTTCCTATTTCCGTACTGATAGCTAACTTATTCAGTATACTGTTTTTTTAACCAGGAAGAAAAAGCAAAACTTGATGGATCAACAGGGTAAAGGGTAACACTTAAATTTAACTACGCTGATTCAGTGTGTTAAAGGCAAACACACCTTGGACTTTGTCTAAAATATAAGTAAATGGACGCAAGCGTCCATTTACTTATATTTACATTGGTTTTATATTTAAGTTGTACTATAAACTTGAAATGATGAAATCCATTAAAAAGGAGTAAGATAATGAAAACTTTTTTTTTCTTTCCGCCAAATTGGTGCAAATCACATCCATATATGAGTATTCCATGTATTTTACCGTACTTGAAGGAAAAAAGTATTGATGTAACACCGATTGATTTAAATTTATTATCTTCTCAATATTATCATAGTAAGAGATTTTTGGATTTATGCCTAAATAAAATTGTTAATTCTGTTAAAAATTTAAGATTAGTTAAAAAATATGAATTAATTCATGATTTTCTTCTATCTGAAGGGGAAAATGTAGAAAACATTTTGCATAAACCCAATTTATTTCTTGAATATGAAAATTATATTTTTGCAAAACTGTATGAGGATGAACTGAGAGTGTTTCGAAGTATGGCTTTTAATGATTTCTCCAACTCTGATGAAAATAAATTATCTTTGGAAAACTATAAAACTTTGTTAGATGTATTCGATATAATAAATAATAAAGAAATTAATTATTATTATGACTTTTATGATAATATACTTCCCAAATATATGGATGGTCATATTGATATAGTTCTCATATCATTGGCAGGAAATCAACAAATTATTCCGACTCTTACATTGTGTAAATATATTAAGGAACACTATTCTAAGGTTAAGATAATATTAGGAGGAAATCCTTTTACTAAAATAAAAAACAAGATTGATGATTCCTGGAAGATTATGTTTCAACAGCTATTTGATTATTTATTACTTTATGAAGGGGAATATGGTTCATTAATAAATAATTAGGGGAGTAGATCTCGTTTGACTAGCGCCCTTTCTTACTTGATGTAAGCACTAT
>JAATEU010000162.1 GCA_015655565.1 Clostridiales bacterium | reverse complement strand
TTTTTTGTATATTCATCAGATGCTCTGCGGTCATATTCGTTTTAATCAAAATCAAGCCGTCGACATTTTTCTCTATAAGGCTGTTCGTATACTCTTTCTCCTTTTCGACTTTCCTGTCATTATTACAGAGAAACAGTGTATACCCATTCTCATTGGCAACATCTTCAACTCCTCGTGCCAATTCTGGATAGAACGGGTTAGTAATGTTGGGAATAATCAATCCAATACTTCTGGAAGTGTTAGTTTTCAACGTGCGCGCAGCGTTATTGACCCTGTAATTCAATTGCCTTGCTGCATTCAATACCTTCTCCACATTTTCCGATGAAACCGATGCATTGTGATTCATGACATTAGATACCGTTCCCAGAGAAACACCTGCGACCTGCGCCACATCTTTCATTGTTATCATTTTACATCCCCAATTATCTGTGAACTTACATCAAAAATCCAGTCTAAGCACTCAATATGTAACGTTTCATTTCATGTTTATTTTAAACCTATTGAATAGTTATGTCAATTGTTAATATTATATAAATTCTTAAGTTTTTTTTGTTGATTTTATACATATGTAAAATCACTCAAAACCCTTTCACCTTATATACTGATAATCCGATTATCCTCCAATTCACTTACAGCTCTTCTGAAAGCAAGAAAGAAATCCTTCTCCTGTTGGCCATCTATAAGTTGTATGAGCAACAGAAATATATGTACAAAAACAAAGTATACAGTGTTAACGACCGTATTGTCAGCACATCCAGCCATGGTTACGACCGATTGTTAGAGGTAAAATCAAAACACCAGTTGAATTCGATACCAAGTTTGATCTAAGTCTGGAATAAAATGGTTATGGAAGGACAGAAAAATATCCTACAATGCTCACAATGAAAGCACATTTTTGATTGATGCCGTCAACCGGTTCAGGGAACGGACCGGGCACTATCCGAAAAGAGTGCTTGCGGATCAGATATATCGGATCAGGGATAACTGAATATTACGTTTAATCAGTGCATGCTTTTCGGAAATTTAGAGTACCTATTTCCGGATAATCATCTAGTGTACTAATACTGATGCCTGCTTCCATTTCCAGATTAACAATATTCTGATAGCTTGATGGGTAAACTATTGCGTGTACATAATTCGCCGTAATAAAATAATCCCTGTCGCTTTCTCTTTCACCAAAGCGGTCAAGTATGGCAACCTTGATTTTGGATTTTTCCTTAATTATTTTATGATAATGCTGTTGGTTAAAGGTTTCCAGATATCGCCTGTTAAGCTCTTCGATGCTGCCTCTGTTAATTTCGTCTATTCCGTAAATATCACTCGCAGCGAATGTCACAGCTTGGCCATATCCTGTAAACTTGCTTAGTTCCCAGTATTTTTCAATACAATTCCATTTTTCCATAACGGACATTTCTTTACCACGCACCTTATCAAGCTGCTTTAATGGTAGTCCAGAGGTTACAAGGTCAACACTGAAATAATGAATCAAAAACTCGCTGATTACGTCGTTGTGTTCTCTCTATGTTTCAAACGGCATAAGATGCTCGTGTGTGTCAATAATTTCAAGGCTGTTAATATAATCCAGTATTTCTATGTTCATAATATCCTCCCATATAACAATATTTAATATGAATATCAAGTTATGTCCGAAGACCAGCAACCAATTGGTTAAGAGTAATAGTTTTAGTTGAAGAACAAGCAGATAAAAGGCTGCTGAACATTTGATCTATAAATTTACGACGATAGTCCTATGGCAGAATAGTTTTTCGTAATTTGTTTGTTCATGGAACATATCGAAATCTGATTATGTAGATTATATGAATACTCCGGCACTCATAGCATCGCTATTAAAATAATTCCTTCCACCGATAGAACGGTAATTTTCATATATATCCAACATAAAAGTTAGATTGCCTACCTCCCAAACACGCTCTGCATCAAATGGCTCAATAATATCATAACAAAATTTCTTAAAGGCTACTATATCTCCTTTAAGAAAATCTTCTATGTCCTCACGGTCTTGAAAAAACAGGTATATTGTTTCATCCCAAAATGTTAGAAACACAATTGCTGGATAGTGCTTTTTTAGAGCAGGTTCAATTTCTTTTGAGGCAGTACCAATTGCATAACATCGAGCACAGGTCAGAACGTCTTCCACAAAAATACCATTAGGATTGAGTTTCTTACCATCTAATTCCTTTATGGGGCATTCATTGAGAGCTTTATTAAATAAAACAATAAAATCTTTATTCTTATTAAAAAGTGGTTTATAATCTTCGCCTAATGTTTTCCTTAAATCACAGAAATAAAGATAGATATTGTATAGGTTGTCTGTGGTCTTGACTATCTCTATTTTACAATTATAAATCTTAATTTTATTTGTTTCCCAAATAAGATTTTCAAAAACCTTCGCGAGTTTGTAGCGACTATCTGATGGTTCATAAAATTCTTTTGCAAACGGATAATCCAATGATGGCATTACAGAATGCTCGTGCTTGTCGATAAATTTATTATTCTTTCGGCTTTTACCAAATAAAAACATTTAATCACTCCAACTTTGATTTAGCTTTCCTCTCAATTTATATATCACATCGATATTGATATACCAACTTTACAACATCAACCTATCTTTTTCAAGTGCAAATAACTTCGTACTTTTATTCCTATTTGACAAAATTCTTTCAATGGCAAAATGTAGACAAAGTGGTTTTATCCCTTGTCTACGCTTATTTTATAACTGTATAATGCTGGAAAAAATCTACATAATTCCAAATAAAACTGCTAATTCAA
>JAATEU010000421.1 GCA_015655565.1 Clostridiales bacterium | reverse complement strand
ATTGATTATTTTATGCTGCACGAATTATCAGCCGGTAAATGTATCGGCGGAATATTCGTACTAATCGGTTTGACTTATAATTTACTGATAGATAAAAAACAGGCTGCCAACAGCAAACTAAAGTAAACTTCCGCTTCCTAACTGTTTTGTTTTTTAGATTGGTGATAAGCACTTCTGTATATCCCAGGCGATACCCCTGTTTAAATTCCGCCGCATCCAGTAAACCGCCGTCACAGACTTCTAAAAACCTGCCATAATAAGAGGTGAACACTTCACTGCACTGGCCGGAAGAAACAAAAAAATTATTATCCCGGAACAGCATAAAACTAAACCATTACTGATATTAATTAATATCCTTCCGTAAAATCCACCGTATTTTTCAAGGGCTTATTTTCCAAATAAAGTTTCAGATTCCGGTTAAATATAACGAACCTTCTTTGAATATTAGTTGGTGAACTACCGGATGTGTGAGGTGTTATAATTACATTGGAGAGTTTCCACAAAGGACTGTCTTCCGGCAATGGTTCCGGAGTGGTAACATCAAGTCCGGCACCGCCAATCCACTTTTCCTTTAAGGCCTTTATTAACACATCCTGGTCAACCAGGGCGCCTCTTCCGATATTGACCAGAAAAGCATGAGGTTTCATCTTCCTTAACCTGGCTTCCGTCATAATTCCCTTTGTCTTAGCCGTTTCCGGCAACGACAGGATAACATAATCGGATTGCTCCAGAACTTCATCTATATCCTCCAGACTATAAAGTTTGTCTACGTTTTGGGGTATATCCGATACGTTTCTTTTCACCGCAAGAACATTTGCTCCCCAGGCTTTTGCTCTTTTAGTTACCTCCGTCCCGATATCCCCAAGCCCGATTATTCCAATAGTAGAACCATAAAAATCCCTTACCACAGGAATAACCTTCCATTTTTTCTCCGATTTATTATATGCATAATCCTGAAGGTTACGGTTATAGGATAAAATCATGGCAAAGACATGCTCGGCAATGGGAAGTCCGAATACACCGCTTGAGTTGGTTAATTTAACATCTTTATTGTAATAGCTTTCTTTATTTGTATATCCATCGGCACCTGCACTGGGAAGATGAAGCCATTTCAGGTTCTTCGCCTCTTTGAGAAGCCCTATTTGCGGCCACCCAAATATGATGTCCGCCTCTTGGATTAACTCCGTACTTACTTCCTTGTTTTTCACAACCGTCAGTACGGAACCGGGGGCAATATCCATGATCTGTTTTTGATAATATTCATTTATACTAAATATACTATTATTTATCATTAAAATGTGCATTGTATTACTCATAATGAAATCCTCCTGTATTTTGTTAATTATAGTTATCCAATAACAATTATAGGCCAATTAAATATGCCGGTAAATAGATTATATTATATAAATTTGGACAACCGCAGGAAAGAAAATTTTGAAGTTTAGTGTCATAGGGATTCTTTCTGCTTTTTTCCTGCCTTTCTTCTTTCACAGCCAACATAAAAAATGTTCCGGCGAATCTAAACAGGCGGAACTTATGGCATATAAATGGTATACAATATGCTATACGGTAAAGTTAATCCCTGTGTATTACGTTTCCAATAACATAAAACGTCTGCTCCAGGCAGGCATCATTGTTTTTATGGGTTGGCAGCCATACACATTGATCCTTAAAATCTGTTAAAACAGCCCGATTAAAAGGAGAAACAAAATGATTATAAATAATACGCATCAGAATCAAATCATATATTCCAATATACCCCAGCCCATACGGGATGACGGTACCGGTGCAACAGACCCCGGCCCCCGGGATATCCTCCGCGATATTGAAAATCCTGATATGCTTGTACCGCCTGCTACAGACGCCGGCTTACTCCCTAATATGAAATTTTCCTTCTCTGATGCCAATATGATCTTAAAAGACGGGGGATGGTCCAGAGAGGTCACCGTCAGGGAACTGCCTGTTGCAACTACTCTTGCAGGTGTTAAGATGCGCCTGACACCGGGCGGCGTAAGTGAGGCGCACTGGCACCAGCAGGCAGAATGGTCCATTATGCTGCTCGGCAGTGCACGAATTACGGCGGTAGACCAGGAAGGCCGGAATTTCATCGCTGATATCGGTCCCGGTGATCTCTGGTATTTTCCGCCAGGCATTCCACATTCCATCCAAGGCCTGGAAAAAGGCTGTGAATTTCTGCTTGTCTTTGATGACGGAAATTTTTCCGACATGAATACCCTATCCCTCTCCGATTGGTTTGCCCACACTCCAAAAGATGTATTATCGGCCAATTTCGGCGTACCCCAGAGTGCCTTTGACAGGATACCGAAAGGACAGGTCTATATCTACCAGGGTACCCTTCCAGGTCCGCTGGAAAACCAGAAAATCCAGGACCCTTATGGATCCGTTCCCCAAAGTTTCAAACACCGCCTGTTGACCCAGACACCAATCAGCACATCCGGCGGAAGGGTAAGAATCGTGGATTCCACAAATTTCCCGGTTTCAAAAACCATTGCAGCGGCGCTGATTGAAATTTACCCAGGTGCCATCCGGGAACTTCACTGGCATCCGAATAACGACGAATGGCAATATTATATTTCCGGCCAGGCACGTATGGGAATATTTGCCGGCAACGGTACAGCCCGTACCTTTGACTTCAGGGCAGGTGATGTAGGCTATGTACCATTTGCTACCGGGCATTATATTCAAAATACCGGCAACCAGTCCCTGTGGTATCTGGAAATGTTCAAAAGCGACCGGTTTGCCGATGTTTCCCTGAACCAGTGGCTGGCTCTCACGCCTCCCCTCCAAATAATTGAAGAAAACCTGCATGTCGGGCCGGCCCTGGTGGATGCGCTGCGTAAAGAAAAATGGCCCGTGGTGGAATATCCCGGTTTTTCCTATTATCCGAAGGGTCAATATTACAGTACCTGTATAAATAATCCCGGCAGTCAGTACGGTATATAATGTCTTGCTTCTCCAGTCGGAATCTGCAGGCGGGCTATTATAAAAATTTAATTTTAAGCCAGCTGAAGAAATTTTGTCTGTTTAACCGCATGGCAAGACGCAGCCGCTTATCGTTAAGTAAACTGCCTTTCACCTTCACATCAGTCAGTGAATGGACCCGGATACCCTGTTTTAAAACATTCTCACTCATGTCATCCGGAACGGTAAAAGTAACGCAATAGGATTTGCCGCCCTCAATATCAAAGTAATTGTCCGACAGCGGTGCAGCAACACCGTCGATGTCCACATAAACATAGCGGGCAAATACATCGGTTTTAAGGGTGAGCACCGCCGTATTGCCTTTAACTGTCAGACTGCTTTGAATATCCGGTTTTTCTAAGGCCGCCTTTTTATCCGGAACCAGAAGGCAGGTCTGTTTTGACAGAATACCGGTTTCATCCATCAAGTTCAGAATAAGGGCTGCTTTATTCTTTTTGTGCCCATGAAGAATATTTTTATAGCTGAGTGACTTAATCTTCCCTGCCCCATTTTCCTGAACGTTTACTTTTTCTTCAGCAGAATCGATGGTATTACCGTGAAAATCAACCAGCTCCCATTTTAGTGTGCCGGTAAATGCCGACGGATATTCGTTAATAACATAAATATCCGCCCGGCGGTTTAAAATTTCGGCTGAAACGCAGCACATCTGATTGAAATATTTCGCCCTGTATTGAACGGCTTTGAATTGTTTGCCATAGTCTATTCCCGCCCAGGAGACCGCCGGCCAGCAGTCGTTATACTGCCAGTAAAGTGCACCGTTGCAGCGCCCCATGTTCCTGCGCCACTGTTCGGTAGCATAGCGGACAGTTTCCGCCTGTATCAGTTGGGAAAGATAAATAAAGTCTTCAAAGGCAGCAGGATTCCGGTATTTTGATAACAGGTAGAACAGCATTTTCCGGTTGCCGCCACCCGATTTTTGGTGAGCCAGCAGGGCCGGCTTGAAAATATCCAAATCGGAATCATCCGTAAAAGAACGTATTGTTTGCATCGACGGCAGGGATTCCATGCCGAATCCGGAACAAAACCGGGTCGGGAGTTTACGGAAGGCTTTTATGGGAAGCATTCCGTGCCATACCTGCCATAAATGGGTATCTCCATTATTCAGATCATTGGGTTTACTGTCTGTGGTACCGGAATCGGGGGAACCCGGCCAGTAAGGAGTTACGGTATCCGCCTGTTCTACCCACCCGGGCAATACATTATGGAAGAACCCCAGTTCTGCCTGATAAAGTTTTTTATTTTTCTTCCAAAGTCCGGAGACCAATTCAATCTCATTGTTCCCGCACCATAGAGCAAGACTTGCATGATGACGAAGCCTGCGCACATTATCGGCAACCTCCTGCCGGACATTTTCAAAAAATTCCTCTTCATGGAACGGATACGGCAGACAGGAAAATCCAAAATCCTGCCACACTAAAATACCATATTTGTCACAGAGGTCATAAAACAAATCCGATTCATAATAGCCGCCGCCCCAGACTCTTAACATATTCATATTAGCCTCTTTTGCACTGCTAATATAAAATTCAAGCTCCTCCGCACTTGTACGGGTGACAAAGGAATCCGAAGGTATCCAGTCTGCACCTTTTGCAAAGATCGGCACACCATTCACACGGAATTTAAAATTATGCCCCCACTTATCAGGCGAGGTATCAAGCTCAACCGTACGGAGGCCAATCTTTTTTTCCCAGGTATCCAATACAGTATCACCCTTATATAACAATACCTTTATGAAGTATAGCGGCTGATTGCCAAGCCCATTGCTCCACCATAACTGGGGAGCTTCAATCTGAAGGTTGAATTCTGCGCAAATGCCAGTGCAGGGAACACGTTTTTCAAATACACGGCTGCCCGGTTCCTCAATATGTAAGATAATAAACAGACTCTCTCTGCCTTTTTCCTGAACTCCTGGGCAAAGGCTTTCATTTCTGCAGCTATATCTTCATTACGGGTTGCCCTGGTATAAGTATCAGCTAAGGTCATAAGTGTCTGGAAGAAAAAATCGTTCATTTCATCTACCATCATTTT
>JAATEU010000597.1 GCA_015655565.1 Clostridiales bacterium | reverse complement strand
TTAGTTGCCTTTACCTCAATTAAATCATCATCTTCCCTCAGGTTAATTGCCTGCAAACCGGATTTACGTATGTTTTCATATTCCCTGATTGGAGTCTTCTTTACAATACCTTTTTTTGTTGCCATAAATAGATATTTATTGTTTTGATATTCCTTAATTGGAATAATGGCAGTAATTCTTTCGTCCGGCAATAATTGCAGAAGATTTATAATCGCAGTACCTCTGGCGGTCCTGCCGGATTCCGGGATTTCATATGCTTTCAGACGATAAACCCGTCCCTTATTTGTAAAAAACATAATGTAGTGATGGGTCATAGTCATTAATAACTCTTCAATAAAATCTTCATCTATGGTCTGCATTCCTTTAATACCTTTTCCGCCACGGTGCTGACTCTTAAAATTATCTACCGTCATCCTCTTTATGTATCCTAAACGGGTTATGGCAAGAACTGTATTTTCATTGGGAATTAAATCTTCCATAGAAAGGTCATATTCATCAAATCCTATGGTGGTTCTTCTTTCATCACCGTATTTATCACGAATTACAGTTAATTCATCTTTAATTACAGCAAGTAATTTCTTAGTATCTCCCAAAATTGATTTATATTCCGTGATTTTTTCCATTAATTCGGCATACTCGGCTTCCAGTCTTTCTCTCTCCAAGCCTGTTAACGCACGAAGTCTCATGTCTATGATAGCCTGAGCCTGCATATCCGTTAATGTAAATCTTTCCATTAACCTTTCTTTGGCAATATTACCATTTTTGGAGGAACGGATAATTCTGATTACTTCATCAATATTATCTAAAGCAATTAATAAGCCTTGTAATATATGAGCCCTTTCTTCCGCTTTGTTTAAATCATATTTTATTCTTCTTGTAACTACTTCTTCCTGATGCAATAAATAATATTTCAACATATCATGCAGATTCAAAACCCTGGGTTCATTATTAACTAATGCTATCATAATTACCCCAAAGGTATCCTGCATCTGGGTATGTTTATATAATTGATTTAATAATACATTGGCATTCACATCCCTGCGGAGTTCAATACATATCCTCATTCCGGACCGGTCGGATTCATCCCTTAATTCCGTTATTCCATCAATTTTTTTATCTTTCACCAATTCAGCAATTTTTTCGATTAATCTTGCTTTATTAACCATATAGGGAAGTTCCGTTACTATAATACGGTTTTTACCGTTTGCCATGGCTTCAATATCAGAAACTGCCCTCACTCTGATTTTGCCGCGGCCGGTACGGTAAGCTTCTTCAATACCCCTTACCCCTAAAATACTTGCACCGGTTGGAAAATCAGGACCTTTTACAATCTCTAATAATTCCTCCATGGAGGTATCCCTGTCTTCTAAAACATTATTATCAATCATTTTCAGAACCGCATTAACAATCTCTCTCAGATTATGGGGAGGAATGTTAGTAGCCATACCAACGGCAATGCCGGAGGTACCGTTCACCAATAGATTTGGATATCTGGAAGGAAGAACCGACGGCTCTTTTTCTGTTTCATCGAAGTTAGGTGAAAAATCAACCGTATCTTTATTGATATCGGACAACATTTCCATGGATATTTTGCTTAAACGTGCTTCCGTATAACGCATTGCGGCCGCCCCGTCACCGTCTACGGAACCAAAATTTCCATGTCCGTCAATTAAGGGATATCTTGTAGAAAATTCCTGTGCTAGTTTTACCAAGGCTTCATAAATAGAGCTGTCACCATGTGGATGATATTTACCCATGGTATCACCGACAATACGGGCACACTTACGGTGCGGCTTGTCTGGACCGTTGTTCAACTCTATCATTGCATATAATATTCTTCTTTGCACCGGTTTCAGGCCATCCCTTACATCCGGAAGCGCACGGGCTGCTATTACAGACATGGCATAATCAATATAGGAAGTTTCCATTGTCTTTTTTAAATCAACCTCATGAACTCTGTCAAAGATATTCTCGTCCATTTATTTTCCTCCATCTATTATATGTTACTTAATTTTATATTTATATATCCAAATTTCTAACATATTTTGCATTGGCTTCAATGAATTCTTTCCGTGGTTCAACTTTATCCCCCATTAAGGTTGTAAAAACTAAATCAATTTCAGAAGATTCCTCTTCATCAATGGTCACTCTGAGAAGGATTCTTTTTTCCGGATCCATTGTTGTATCCCAAAGCTGCACCGCATCCATTTCTCCCAAACCCTTATAACGCTGGATTTTATTATTTGTGTCACGTCCGATTTCCATTAGAATATTATTTAATTCTTCATCACTGTAGACATATTTTACAAACTTGTTTTTCTCTATCTTATACAAGGGCGGCTGTGCCATGTAAACATGTCCCTGTTTTATTAAATCAGGCATAAAACGGTAAAAGAAAGTAAGCAGCAACGTGCTGATATGAGCTCCGTCCACATCGGCATCCGTCATAATGATTATTTTATGATAACGCAGCTTAGAAATATCAAAATCATCCGATATTCCTGTTCCAAAAGCAGTAATCATTGCTTTTATTTCATTATTGACTAAAATTTTATCTAATCTTGATTTTTCTACATTTAAGATTTTTCCCCTCAATGGTAGTATTGCCTGGGTTGCCCTGGATCTTGCCGTCTTAGCAGAACCACCTGCAGAATCTCCCTCAACAATATAAATTTCACAGTTTCTTGGGTCCTTATCCGAACAATCTGCCAATTTCCCAGGCAAACTCATACCTTCCAAGGCAGTTTTCCTCCTTGTTAAATCCCTGGCTTTTCTGGCAGCATCCCTGGCACGTTGTGATAATATTGCTTTTTCACATATAATTTTGGCAACACCTGGATTCTGCTCTAAAAAATAAGTTAACTGCTCACTTACAATACCATCAACGGCACCCCTTGCTTCACTGTTACCTAATTTTTGCTTTGTCTGGCCTTCGAATTGAGGATCCGGGATTTTTATACTGATAATAGCTGTCAGTCCTTCCCTTATATCTTCACCGCTAAGATTTGTTTCATTGTCTTTCAGATATTTCTGATTTCTGGCATAATCATTAAAAGTTTTGGTTAAAGCATTTTTAAAACCGGCAAGGTGAGTTCCGCCTTCCGGAGTTGTAATATTATTAACAAAGCTGTAACAGCCTTCCGTATAGGAACCATTATGCTGCATGGCAACTTCAACATAAACTTCATCCCTGTTTCCTTCACAATAAATAATATCCGTATACAGCGGATCTTTATGTCTGTTTAAATATTCTACATATTC
>JAATEU010000102.1 GCA_015655565.1 Clostridiales bacterium | reverse complement strand
GCTTATGCTAAAGCAGTTAAAGGAAAGTGACAGACGCATTCATAATGACAAAAAATTTGAAACGGTTGTGCAATTCGGCGACAGCATTTCCATTTCGGAGGGGGCATTCTCTCTGACCATAGAATACGCACAGATACTGAAAGTATATTCTTTGAAGCATTCATATGTACTTATGTTTGGAAAAAACAATGCAATCATTACCAATCCGGATACCTTTACACTCGGAACCTTTGAAGAATTCAAATCCTTTATTCAGTCAAGGTGACATCTCGTAAAATGAGCTCATGCGAACTTGACAAACAAATTTTAATCAAAAGGACTTGAACTCTCGTGATTTGGGTTCTTTTGCTTTTACTGTTCTTATGATATACTTAATGCAGATAATTTAAAAAGTTGGAGGCAAGCGGTATGAAGGATTTTCCTGATTTTATGAAAGCCGTATTGAATCATATAGACAGTTCTCAGCAGAATACAAAGGATATTGACGGATATTATTATACCGCTAATGATGGAAGCCAAATGGCGTTTTGGACTTGCTATGAGGACAGAGCGTCAGCAGAACATTGTCATGATTTCGATGAATATATGCTGTGTATAAGCGGCCGATACTGGGTGGTTATAAATGGAATTGAAACTGTATTGAATCCAGGAGATGAGCTTTTTATACCGAAAGGTACAGTTCAGAGCGGAAGATGTAAAGCTGGAACTCGCACAATTCATGCTTTTGGCGGACAAAGAATAAAATAAAAATCCTCCATGATGGATTAACTGCTGCACACACTTCTGTAAATCGGAGATATATAATCTTGTATTGGAGGATAGAAATGGACGCACAAGCTTTTTGGAATATGATTTTCGTGGTTTTAATAAATTCCAATGGTTTCTGCCTGGTTTAGTCATTGCTTATCCGTTTATCTCACTATTGTCAGGACATTCATTCCCTCAACTTGTTGTTTATATCATGCCGTGTCTGGTCATTAGTTTAAGTATTGAGATTTACAATTGTTATGGGCATAAAGATAAAATTTTGCTTGCATTGATGACAATCTGGGGACTATACTGGGATAAAGGCATTTTTGTAACTGCGTATGAAGATATAATTCTGCTGGTTTGTGGAATTTATTGTTTATGGGTTCTTATTCAGCATATGAAAACCCCAACAAAATAAGAATTGTAGAGAGCAGGCCCAAGATTTGGGGTACGTTCCCCCACCGGCTACTGTTAGTTGTGTTATGGTAACAGCCGTTTCTTTGCTTATTTATATGGATTCCATATGCCGCTATGGGTGTTTGCTTCAGGTGTGGTTGTTGTTCTTGGTATTGGCTTTTGGTTAACTACTTTAATTTTTAAAAAAGTAGAAGTTTCTTTTGCAAACTGACATAAGAATGGGGGTGGCATCAAGTGATTAGAGTTGTTTTGGTAAATGCGCTGACATTATCACGGGTGCCGCTCACCCTTATGTTCCGTACGATGTTGCTGTTCAAAGTTAACCCATTTTTGCCTTGTATTACATTGTTCGCATTGATAGCGGTGTCAGATTATCTTGATGGAAAATTGGCACGCAAATATGATGTTCAGACCGGCACTGGAGCAGTTTTAGACGTAATGGTTGATTTTTTCTTTATTATTGCGGCATGTGCCTCATTGTCTTTCCGGGGTCTATTCCCTGGTTGGATGTTGGTGGGCACAGAGTATCCTGAGAGGCAACAACCCTATTACCCCAATCAGATTATGCGAAATAGCGATCCAATAATCCCTTAAATGCTTTGCCATGCCTTGCTTCATCTTTTGCCATTTCATGGACCGTATCATGGATTGCATCCAGGTCAGCAGCCTTCGCACGTTTAGCAAGGTCAAATTTGCCTGCGGTAGCACCATTTTCAGCGGCTACTCTTAATTCAAGATTTTTCTTTGTGCTGTTTGAAACAATTTCACCAAGTAATTCGGCAAATTTTGAAGCATGTTCAGCTTCTTCATAAGCAGCCTTTTCATAGTACATACCGATTTCAGGATATCCTTCTCTGTGTGCTGCTCTGGCCATAGCAAGATACATGCCGACTTCGCAGCATTCACCGCTAAAATTATCCCTTAAGTCTTTTAGGATATCTTCGCTGACACCTTGGGCAATACCTGCAACATGTTCTGCCGCCCAGTTAAGTTCTCCGGATTGTTCGGCAAACTTGGAAGCCGATGCTTTGCAGATTGGACATGCTTCCGGTGCTGAATCTCCTTCATGAACATAACCACATACCTGACATACAAATTTTTTCATAATTAATGCTCTCCTTTTTCTTTTCAATGATTTTATAATAATAGTAATGGTTACTGTTATTATAATAATTCAATCTTTATGATTTGTCAATACTTTATTTAAATATTTTTTCAAATGGAATTTATACCGATTACATCAAATAGAAAAAAGAGTCTGTTTCAAAGTTAATGTCCTGCAATCTGCAGGGAACATAAACGGTAGGTTTAAAACAGACTCTTTTTTGTATATGACTTTTTGGATTGCAAGCCTATATAATTAGAATAAATATCAGTTACGGGATTTACATTTTGCGCATTTTCCGTAAAAGAAAGTGGAATGTCCCCGGATTTCACCATCAAAGCCGGCCCCTGCTATTAGATTAATATGGTCAAGAACTCCCGGGGCGATGTCAAGATCCTGAATACAGGAGCATTCTGTGCAAAGGAAATGATAATGCGGCATGGAATTGCCGTCAAACCGGTCACTGCCGTTGCCGGGTGAAAGCTTTATGATCTCGCCTTGCTCAACTAACAGGTTTAAGTTACGGTATACGGTTCCTAAACTTATATTAGGATATTTCTCCCGTATATTTATATATACCATGTCTGCAGTGGGATGCTCTCTGGTATGGGCCAGATATTCTTTAATGGATTCGCGCTGACGGCTATATTTCATATTTGCCATAATTCACCTCAAATAATAGTAATTATTATTAATACTATCATATTAAATGAATTAAGTCAAGGTATATTATATTGGCATAGTTGCAATAAATTGATACATAAGAATAAAATGGCAGGCACTTCCACCCAGGCAGAATAAATGAAAAATTTCATGGGAGCCGAAATTTTTATGTTTTCCATTAAATATCGGGAGCTTTAATGCATAGATTACGCCGCCCACCGTATAAATAATGCCGCCGGCGAGCAGCCAGTTAAAAGCTTGTGCAGGCATTTCATTAAGCAAAGGGGAGAAAGCCAGTATACAGGTCCAACCCATGGCGATATAGATTACGGAGGATACCCATTTCGGACAAAATACCCAAAAGGCTTTCAGGCAGATTCCGAAAAGAGCCATACTCCATATCAGAATTAATAGCCCAATACCCACCGGACCGTTTAAAACAATTAAGCATACAGGGGTATAAGTACCTGCAATAAGGATAAAAATCATCATATGATCAAATTTTTTTAAACGGCGGTTAATCTTGTCAGACAAATCAAAGGTATGATATACTGTGCTTGCAGTATATAATAATATCATGCTTAGGGCAAAAACGCCCAGTGAAATAAAATGTACCGTATCCGGGGCTTTGGCTGCTTTCATTAATAAAGGAAGAGCGGAAAATATAGCCATAAGCATACCAATAAAATGTGTAATTGCACTACCGGGGTCCTTGGGATTCATAACTTTTTTTACCATAATAATTAATCCTTTCTGATATAGATGATTTGTTTATTGTTCTATTATTTGTAAATTTTTTAGTTTCATTAGTAATTAGTCATGGGAAATGCATGAAGTGGCTTTTAAAACTATATCAACTATATAGACATACTACATCATGCGGTATTAAAATGCAAGGGGTAATTTTTTGTTTTATATAAAAAATCTTAATAATTTTTAATTAATATATAAATATTCAAATAATAAAAAGAAAAGAATGGAAAAGAGGAGAATAAAATGGATATACAAATTGGTGACATATTAAAACTTAAAAAACAACATCCCTGTGGAAGCAGCCTGTGGGAGGTTTTAAGGGTGGGCATGGATTTTCGTTTGAAATGCCAGGGCTGCGGTCATCAAATTATGATACCAAGAAAACAAGCGGAAAAAAATATAAGACAAATCATAAAAAAGGAGCAGCAGGGATAGCAGCAGACAATTTAGTTCATAAAAACCTGCAGGTATAAAAAAATATATACGGCTTAAGCTTAAGCCGTATATATTTTTTTATACCTGCAGATTTTTTAAGTTCAAAACTTCATCCGAACCGGTATGATTGGTTTTGCAATTCCATTTTTGCTAATTGGATACATCCCATAATTCCCTGGTTATCATTTAAGGCAGCCGAAACAATATAGTGGTCTAAATCATTTAACTGGGGTGTCCGGATATAACCGTTTAGTAATTCGGAAACCTTCCGGCGTATAAGAGCAAAAAGCTGTTCCTGATGCATGACGCCGCCGCCTAATACGATTCTATGAGGGGACAGGGTTAAAATGTAGCTTACGAGTGCCTGAGCTATATAATAAGCTTCTATTTCCCATACCTCAGGATTGTCTTTTAATTCAACGGCTTTTTTACCCCAGCGTTTTTCTATGGATGGACCTGAGGCTAACCCTTCCAGGCAGTTCGGATGATAGGGGCATACACCTTCAAAAGTATCTTTCGGATGTTTGGTGAGTAAAATATGGCCTGCTTCCGGATGAAGCATTCCATGCAATAATCCTCCGTTTTGATAAACACCTACACCTATACCGGTCCCGATGGTTATGTATATACTGGAGTCTAATCCTTTTGTGCTTCCCCAGGTTGCTTCCCCAAGGGCTGAGCCGTTAACATCCGTATCAAAACCAATGGGAACGGACAGGGCACTTTTCATATTGCCGACCAAGTCGCAATTAGCCCAGGCTAATTTAGGGGTAGAAGTAATATATCCGTAAGTTTTTGATTTTTTATCTAAATCGATGGGACCAAAGGAAGCAATTCCAAGTGCCGCAATATCTTTTCCTTTAAAATAATCAATAATTTTAGGAATTGTAATAGAAGGGGTTTCCGTAGGAACTGAAACCTGTTCAAGAATTTCGCCGTTTTCATTGCCAATAGCCAGTACCATTTTAGTACCGCCGGCTTCTAATGCACCAAATAACATGTCGTGAACCTCCATATAATAATCTGATAAAAATCAAATGGTCTGCCTATACAGCTAAGACTCATTGCTTTCTTTTATTTTAACCTATGTTACGCAAAAAATATAGTACTAAATTAGTAAAAAATAAGATATTCACTACCTTGAAGTATTAAAAATACAATGCTATACTTAAAAACAGAGTGTTACTTTTTCTATGTAATATTAGATTTATACCGGATGCTTGGCCTTCCTCCGGTCTTGTAATCTACTTCACTTACCACTTCATTCCTGTCAATAAGATAATTCATATACCTTCTGACGGTAACTTTTGACAGCCTTGTAGCCTCCGATATGTCTTCGCTTGTAAGTGATTCTCCTATTCTTTTATTCATATAGTTTCTTATTAAACTAAGAGTTTTATCTTGCAGCCCTTTACTTAACTCCACCTGCTTATTTAAATTATTCTCTTTCCGCAAGCTTATCGAATCATCTACATCCTCCTGAGAAAAAGATAATCCGCTGCTCATAATTCTGTTTTTAAGTAAAAACTTATTAATTGCCACGGCAAATCTTTCATATCGGAAAGGTTTTACCAAATAGTCAAGGATGCCAAGCTTTAATACGGTATCCAACGTTTTCACGTCATTTGCTGCCGTAACCATAATAACCTCAACTAAGGATTTTTCTTTTCTTATATTTGTCAAAAGCTCAAGCCCCGAACTGTTGGGCATATATAAATCTAAAATAAGCAAATCAACTTTCTTTCTTTTTAAGTATTCCCAAGCTTCTTTTCCATTATGGAAAGTAGCCGTAACATCAAGCCCCGGAGTTCTTAAAATATATTGCTTATTGATAGATGCTGCCATTAAATCATCCTCTACAATAACTACCTTAATCAATTGACTTCCTCCATCTTCTTTCTTAGATCCTGCTTTCATTTTTTTAATTTATCGTTACTTAATTGATGGTTATAATAAAGGAGCTTCCCATTCCTTTTTCGGATTCGACCTCAACTGTTCCGTTCTTTTTTTCTACAATATCTTTTACCAGGCATAAGCCAATGCCTCTTCCGCTTCCCTTTGTTGAATAATTTTTTGCAAAAATATTATTCTTGTCCTGGTTGTTCATCCCAATACCGGTATCGTCAACGATAATCATAATTCCCCGTTCATTGCTTTGTATAAACACACTGATCTCTCTTACATCTGTTTTATTCTTTACCGCATCAATGGCATTTTCTATTAAATTCCCAAGAATTGTAAGTAATTGATTGGTCGGCAGGTATTTGTTCTGACTCTCTAAATAGCTGTCCTTTTGAAGATTTAATTTAATATTTAATTCTCTGGCCCTGCTTTGCTTCCCCATAATTAAAGCGGCAATTGTCGGTTCCTCTATCTTCTTAATAATTCCGCTGTTACCCTCTTCTTCTCTTTTACTGGTATCGATGTAGTCCATTGCCATATTTATTTCTCCGATTTGCAGCAAGCCTAAAATCACATGAAGCTTATTTACATATTCATGGGTATTTGACCGAAGTGCATCCACCATATGCTTAACCCCCGTTAATTGTTCCGCCATTTTTGTAATCTCTGTTTTATTGCGGATCAAAGCAATTACCGCAATAATTTTATTATCCTCAATAATTGGTATTTTATCAATCAGTACCTGTGTATCCTGAATTTCCAACTCTTCATTATACTCTGTTTTTTTTGTATCAAGCATATAGATTAAATGCTCTTTTATAAAGTTATTTATCTCGCTGTCTTTACCTGGTGATTTTACAAACATCTCTTTTGCCGCTATATTTGCATATACATATTCCCCTCCTGAATCAATGGCAATGATTCCTTCTTCCAGCGATTCCAGCACTTCTTCTCTTTGCAGGTAAAGATTTAATAACTGGGAAGGCTCGTATCCCAACAAGGAACGTTTGATCGCTTTGGAAAGTACGTATGCTAAAATGATGCCTATGATAAAAGCCCCCGCACCAAGGCCGATACAGTCATATATAATATTTTTTTTTAAATCGTCAATTGTTGCGGCGTAAGCGCTTACCATGACAAAGCCGATTACTTCTCCTTTTTCATCTTTAATAGAGGAAAACGCCCTTTTTTGGTACGAATCACTTCCCATTCCCTCCGTTACATAATCTGCTTTCCCATCTAAAGCAGCCTTTTCATCACCGCCCGAAAAATGCTTTCCCACTTTTTGTTCGTCAGGATGATACAGACGAATTCCTTTTTTATTTGCAATTACAATAAAATCAACTAAATCTGTTTTTGCTTCTATATTTTTCAAATATTCTTTTGTCTCTAAGTCTATGGAGCCGTTTTTTACATCCTGCAGGATTGTGGTATTGCCCGAAAGCATTTCTGTTAAAAGTGTTATCTTACCTTCTATATTGCGATTTAAACTTTCTGTACTGCTCATTAATATATAACTTGTTAAAATACTTATGATTAATATAATCAATATGCAATAGGACAGCATTACTTTTGTCATGACACTGAGATTTTGAAGAATTTTCATTTGGTTTCTTCCTTCTTTCCGTTCTTTTACCATTATATCTTAAGTTTATCTTCGTGTTTATTTATTTTACTTTCTAAAGTATTTCTATAGTTACATAATATTTATTATTTTTAGTTATATGTTAAATTCTACTTTGACAAAAGTAAATACTAATTTAAAACAGTAAAGGAGAAATTATTATGGATTATAATCAATTGGCTTTAAAAATGCATGAGGAAAATAAAGGAAAGTTCAGCATACATTCCAAAATAAAGCTGGAAACAAAAGATGATTTAAGTACTGCTTATACCCCCGGTGTTGCAGAACCCTGCCGAAAAATAAGAGATCAAAAAGAAGAAGTATACCGCTATACCGCCAGAGGCAATTTAGTAGCCGTTGTATCAGATGGAACTGCGGTTCTTGGTTTAGGCGATATCGGTCCGGAGGCAGCTATGCCGGTAATGGAAGGAAAAGCGATATTATTTAAAGAGTTTGCCGGTGTTGATGCATTTCCTGTCTGTCTGGCTACGAAAGATACGGAAGAAATTATCAAAACAGTGAAATATTTAGCTCCCACTTTTGGAGGAATTAACTTGGAAGATATTTCTGCTCCGCGCTGTTTTGAAATAGAGCAGCGCTTGAAGGAGGAATTGGATATTCCTGTTTTCCATGATGATCAGCATGGAACCGCAATTGTTGTATCAGCCGGACTGCTCAATGCATTAAAGGTAGTCGGTAAAAAAATGAAAGATGCAAAGATAGTTATCAATGGTGCCGGTTCTGCGGGAATTTCCATTTGTAAATTATTGCTTGAACTAGGTGTAAATAATGTGGTTTTGGTCGATAAAAACGGAGCTCTCGTTCCGGGTGAAACCTGGATGAACGATGCACAGGCCGCTATGGCACAAATTACAAACAAAGAAAAGCAGCATGGTAATCTCGCTGATGTCATGAAACAAAAAGATGTTTTTATCGGTGTATCTGCTCCTAATATCGTTACCGCAGAAATGGTTGCTTCCATGGCATCGGATTCTATTGTATTTGCAATGGCGAATCCAATACCTGAAATAATGCCGGAGGAAGCTAAAAAAGGAAACGTAAAAGTCATGGCTACCGGCCGTTCCGACTATCCAAATCAGATTAATAATGTTTTGGTATTTCCGGGAATTTTCCGCGGAGCATTAGATGCCAGAGCAACCTCTATTACCGAAGAAATGAAAATAGCGGCGGTAAAAGCAATTGACGAAATTATACCCGAAGCAGAATTAACGTATGATTACATCATTCCCAGTGCTTTTGATAAGCGCGTTGCTGAACATGTTGCAAAAGCGGTAGCCGAAAAAGCAATTGAAACGGGTGTTTCCAAGCTTCATTGGTAGTATCACCGGCTTTATTGACTTAAGACTGACTTAAGATAGAAAGGAATTGAATATGAGCACAAAATCATCCTTACATACTGCTGAGGATCTTTCTTCGGAACAGAAAAATATTACGGTTAACGGAATTTCCCTACCGGTTTTTATCGCTTTGGCAATCTTTATTATGGCTGCTGCCATGTCAGGTATTCTTCCCAATAATATGGTCGGCGCACTTGCCGTTTTAATTATTCTTGGAAATTTATTTAATATGATTGGCAGCCATATCCCTATTGTAAAAACTTATCTGGGAGGAGGCGTTGTTTTTTGCATCTTTGCTTCCTCTGCCTTGGCTACCTTTGGGATTCTTCCCTCCGGCGTGGCAGACAATTGTACTGATTTTATGAATAACGCCGGATTTTTAGACCTGTATATTTCCGCTTTAATCACCGGAAGTATATTAGGCATGAATCGGCAGTTACTCATTAAATCTGCGGTTCGTTTTTTGCCCGTTACCTTTTTGTCCATGGCCTGTGCTAGTTTAATGGCAGGATTTATCGGTCAGATTACAGGTTATGGTTTTTCCGAAGCTATTCTTTATATCGCTATGCCTATGATGAGCGGGGGAATGGGAGCCGGTGTTATTCCGCTTTCCGGCATTTATGCCACTGCAACCGGAGGGGATGCCGCTATTATTGTCTCCCGTATGATTCCGGCATCTACCCTGGGCAATGTCCTGGCTATTATTTTTGCCGCCTTGATTGCCAAATTAGGAGAAAAGAAACCGCAGTGGAGCGGCCGGGGACAGCTTATGAGCATCCCCGAAGAGAATAATGCCGCAGCTCTGGAGAATAAACCCGATTACTTAGTCATGGGAAGCGGCTTGTTATTTTCCTTATCCTTTTTTACTTTAGGTGCTTTAATAAGTAAAATTATCCCAACTGTACATGCTTATGCTTTTATGATTATTATCATTGTAGTCTGTAAGGCTACCGGCATTATTCCCCTGAAATATGAACAGGCTGCCGTCCAGTGGAGCCAATTTGTTATGAAAAATCTAACAACCGCTTTACTTGCCGGAATCGGTGTTGCACTGTTAGACTTAAAAGTGCTAGCCAATGCCTTAACTCCTGTTTATATTCTGCTTTGTGCGGTGATTATTTTAACAGTTAGTATCTGTGCCGGAATCGGAGGGAAATTAGTCGGGTTTTATCCTGTCGAGTCCTCCATTACCGCCGGTTTATGCGCCAACAGTATGGGCGGAACCGGGAATATAGCTGTATTATCTGCTGCCAATCGCATGAAATTGATTCCTTTTGCTCAGATGGCTACGAGGCTTGGAGGTGCTGTGATTTTAATTATTTCAAGCTTTCTGATCCGGCTGTTGGGATAATTGTGCAGCTTTGGATTTTGGCAGCCTGCAGTATTACAAAATCTTCCTTTGTCGTTTGTCCTGAAGTACAACCAGCTTACATTGACAAACCAGAATTTTTATAGTAAAATATTCATAAATTAATATAAACGTAAACTATTTCAGAAGATACTAAACAATATTTGGCGGAGGTATGGTATGAGTAAACTTGTGATTTATGCAGGCAATAAAAAGTCTAAAATTAACAAGGAAATCTATGGGCATTTTTCAGAGCATTTGGGAAGATGTATCTATGAAGGGCTGTATGTTGGGGAAGGTTCCAAAATTCCAAACATAAAGGGTATGAGAACGGATGTGGTAGAAGCATTAAAGGAGATGAAACTTCCCTTGCTCCGCTGGCCGGGAGGCTGCTTTGCCGACGAATATCATTGGAAGGATGGTATTGGGCCCAAAGAAAACCGTAAGAAAATGATTAACACACACTGGGGAGGTGTTTTGGAGGATAACAGCTTTGGTACTCATGAATTTATGGAATTATGTGACCAGATTGGCTGTGAACCCTACATTAATGGTAATTTAGGAAGCGGAACGGTGCAGGAAATGTCCGAATGGATTGAATATATGACCTTTGACGGGATATCTCCCATGGCTGATTTGAGGGCTGAAAACGGAAGGAAAGCACCCTGGAAGGTGAAATTCTTCGGAGTTGGTAATGAGAACTGGGGCTGCGGCGGTAATATGACACCGGAACACTATGCCAATGAATACAGAAGGTATCAGACTTATTGCAGAAATTATGGTGAAAACAGGCTTTTTAAGATAGCCGGCGGTCCTAATGTGGATGACTATAATTGGTGTGATACGGTTATGAAACTTGCCCATCCGTATATGGATGCCCTTTCCCTGCACTACTATACTTTTGAAACAAAATGGGAAGATAAAGGTGCCGCAACCGGTTTTGATGAAAAGGGATGGTATAAGACCTTAAAAAATGCCCTGTACATGGAAGAGCTGGTAACCAGACATTCTAAGATTATGGATAAATATGATCCGGATAAGAGGATTGCTTTAGCCGTGGATGAATGGGGCTGTTGGTTTCATGTGGAACCGGGTACGAATCCGGGTTTCTTATACCAGCAGAGTACCATGAGGGACGCATTGGCTGCCGGTGTGACTTTAAATATCTTTAATAAACACAGTGACCGGGTCAGAATTGCTAATATCGCACAGTTAGTGAATGTATTGCAATCCGTTATCCTGACAGAAGGCGAAAAGATGCTGTTAACGCCAACCTATCATGTGTTTCGTATGTATCAATGCCATCAGGATGCAGCTTTGGTTGACAGTTTTATAGAAACAAAAGAAACCGGTATTGACGAAGTTAAGGTACAGAATCTTTATGAGTCCGCTTCTGTTGCTAAGGACGGTAAGCTGAACCTGACCGTTAACAACCTTTCCGTAACCGATTCCTATGCCGTAAACAGTATCCTGGTGGACTGGAAGGTGAATTCGGTAAAGGCTGAGATTCTTACCAATGATATGGGGGCGTTCAATACCTTTGAAGAGCCGGATATAGTACATACGGAAGAATTTATGGAATTTAAAATAACCGAAAAGGGTGTAGATTTTACAATTCCCCCCTGCAGTATCCTTCACCTTACAATAGAATAGTGATTTTCAATAGCAGAAGTTTATTAAGTTAATTGTTACAGATATAGAAAAATAAAAAAGAACCTATAGGATACTTTACCCTTGAAGCAGGCAGATTAAAGATGTAAATCTTATTTTTAATCTGTTTACTTACCAGGGGACGGGTACCTGCCTCTATAGGTTCTTTTTATAATGCGCAGGCATGTGTTCCGTGTTATAATGGAAAGGAAAATAATTTGCGGAGGATTGTCAGCGGGGAAGATGGCAGTCTTCAACTGTTCCAACGGGATTTAATACAGCAGTTTAAGAAAGGGCGGCATATGAATATACAGGAAAATGACAACAGGAAATATTGCAGAAAATGTCTTTTAAAGGATATGCCGGAAAATGT
>JAATEU010000584.1 GCA_015655565.1 Clostridiales bacterium | reverse complement strand
TTGTAACGGATGTAGGGCGTCAGGTTATAGTAGAAGGAAAGAAGCTGGAAGAGGTTAATTACAAAACGTCATTAAAAACGGGACTGATAGCAGGAACGTCTTCTATGGCGGGTTCGGTAATTGGATCATTAAAGAAAAATATTAAAATATCAAAAGCCGGTAAGGAGAACAGCTACTCAGCCTTTGGTAAAATGAAGGAAGAAGAAGGAAGCGGATATCTTAATGTCCTTGATAACGGAAGTAATTCCGGAATGTCGGATGCTGGATTAAAGGCATTAGGTAAGGCTGATGACCAGGTAACGCTGTCAAAGGTTGATTATGGTGAGGCGTTGAAGGGGAGTCAGGGGGGCTTAGATACTAAGACATTATTCAGAGGAGAACGTTCTACGGCCACTCCTGATGTTGTATTTGAAAATGGTTTTACTCCTAAAGGGACACATAATGATGCCCTTTTACATACAAAAAGTAATACAACAGCAGGTAATTTTATTTCAACAACTGATAATTTTAATATAGCAGCTGATGGATTTGCAGGAAAAAATGGATATGTATATGTTATCAAGACAAATAACTATGTAGATATTAATGCTTCATATGGTGCCAAGGCATATTTCCCAGAACAATTTGAATTTTCTATTCCGAATGGAGTAAGTTCATCAATGATAAAGGGTGCATATGCAAAACAAGATGGTTCTATAGTAGGAGACTTTATTCCTAATCCAAATTATGGAGGGAAATAAGAGATGATAGAAGAAATATGTAAAATAGATATTAGCCGAGGTCAAAATAATTTAGTTAGTTCAGAATTGCATCTTTATGATGAAGACCCAAATAATAATGAATTCGTAAAGATTGAGCTACATTATTTAGATAAAATAGTTGAATGTAGTGCGGAAAATTATTTCGATGCATTAATTAAGTTGAGAAGAATATTGGAAAAAGAAGACATGCAAATACTTTGTAAAGGTGCTAATAAAAATGTACATCCATCTGCAATGCAACTAAATATGGGGTATGGAAGACGAGCATATTTATTAATTATGCATCAGCAAGCAAAATCGAAAGATATAGTTGATATTTTTGATTCTAGTAGCGTTGTAGATTGCGTTTCCATAGATGAACAGAAGAAGTATTTTGATTTGTGGACGGAGAGTTTGGGGTGAATGAGTATGACTATTTACTTTTACAATATCAATGAGGAGTATGGTTGCTTTTCAAATTTTTCACATTATGGATTTTTAATTAATGGGAAATGGTGGAAGACCAGTGAACACTATTTTCAAGCGAAAAAGTTTGAAGGAACAGAATATGAAGAAAAAATAAGATTGTTGGACAATCCAATGCAAGCTGCAGAAATGGGAAGAGATCGTTCTTTATCATTAAGAAGTGATTGGGAAAATTTGAAAGATGAAATCATGAGAAAAGCAGTATACGAAAAATTTTTACAGAATCAAGAAATTCAAGATATATTGAAACAGACTGGTGATAATGAATTAGTTGAAAAAACCACGTCGGATTATTATTGGGGATGTGGAACTAAAGGCAGTGGTAAAAATATGTTGGGAATAATATTGATGGAAACGCGAGAAAAATTAAGTAATCAATAATGAAATCATAAACGGCATAGAAAAAGGAAGCACCGTCATACCTATGATGAACTAACCGTCTGTTAACTGTAGTCGAGATGAAAGGCAGAATCACCGTCTATGAATATAATAAGGCAGGCAATCGTTCAAAAAAACAGTTGTAATTACAGACATCCTTACAAACAGTACTGTTACCACCAAAAATACATATGCTTATAATAATCAAAACCGATTGACAAACAGGGAGTATCCCAAAGTTTGTGTAAACCTTCAAACTGATGTAAAATAAAATTACTCAGTTTGGAGGTTTTATTTTATGGCTAAGAGAAGAAAGGATGAGTCTCCCAAAAGACAGGCATTATGTGAAATGGATGAGGATTTGGGCTACTCCAAGTATGATTTTCGCAATAAAGAAACGGATAACACCCGAAACGGTTACAACACCAAACAAAGATTAGTTTTACTTAACAACTCCAAAAACAGTTTTATAATACAAGCATGGACAAGAATCAAATTTAATGACCTTGCCCATATGTAACTATTTAAAGTTTATATCAGTTTTTTGAGATTACATAGACTTTGAAACGGTCTCTACAAATATTACCACAAAGGTTAATAACCTGACTTTTGCAGTTAAAATGATAAAAAAGAGTTTGAAAGTTCTGTAAATACTAGCTTGAGAGCGCTTTGCTAATGTCAGAAAATCATAGTGTAATTCTTCATTTTTTGGTATTTCCTAAAATTTTTTTATTTTCTTATAAATGTAGGTATTTATTGCTGAAATCCAGGTTCATTTCTTTTCCGATATCAGAAAGTATTTCTTTATAGTAAAAAAACATAGTAGATTTCCCCAACATAGGTACAGCAAGACTTTTTAAGACTTTCAAGCATCTAAGATGCGGTATATTTTCCACTTAGTCTGTATAATAGTTAGGAATCAACGATTGATTGCTATTGGAGATTAATCAAAGAAATAATCATAAACGGCATAGAAAAAGGAACCATGGTCTATACCTATAATGAACTTAACCGTCTGTTGATCGTAACCGAACCGAATAGAAGAACCACAGCCTATGAATACGATAAGCAGGCAACCGGTCAAAAGAAACAGTTGTAATTACAAACAGCTCTACAAACAGTACCGTTACCACCGAAAATACTTATGCCTATAATAACCAAAACCGGTTGACAAACATTACCACAAAGGTTAATAATGTACTCACGGAGTTACAAGCTATACCTACGATAAGAATGGGAACCGTTTAACAACAACGGTAAGTACCTGTGCGGACGGAGCAGTCACATCAACCGCCACAGCCGCAGTCAAATCTATGATGTATATAACCTAGCCGTTCAGAACCGTTACGGAAGACGGAACGGCGGTCAACAGCTTCTATAATGCGAAGGATACGGGTAGTCAAGGAAGTCATAAGGAAGCAGGGAACAGACCTGTTACCTTTATGAAGCGGACAAGGTGGTTCTTGAAGTAGACGAATCCGGAAACCAGACGGCAAGGAATGTCTGTGGAAACGAACCTGCTACTGAGGAAAACGGACGGCGGAATCTATTATTACCTGTACAACGGACATGCCGATGTAACCGCATTAATTGCAGAGGATGGAAGCGTTGCTCTTACAAAAAACGTAAGATGTTTATAGAGCGTATTATTAGATCCATATACATCAGGCGAGTTAAGTATAGATAAGATTGTTAAGATGTATGATAGGTTAATAGAGGCACACGGGCTTTATATAAAGAGTATAGTTATATTGTACCATTTATCTAAGAAAGGAAGGTATATATGATTAATAAGTATCCCAAAAAAGAGGTTGCATTTGATGAACTGGAGATTGCAAGAACCTTAAATCCAGGCATATGGATAGAACATTCAAAAAATGTAGGGCTTGCTTGTAGCTTAATAGCTGAGAATTGCAATGGGTTAGATAAAGAAAAAGCATATGTCCTTGGACTACTGCATGATATCGGCAGAAGAGCTGGAATTATGTCTACAAGGCATATAATTGAGGGTTATAAATATTGTATGAGCCGTTCATGGGAAGATGTTGCAAAAGTCTGTTTAACACATTCTTTTATGATTAAAGATGTAAAAACTGAAATAGGTAAATGGGATGTTTCAAATGAAGAATATGATTTTATAAAAAATTATATTCAGAATGTTGAATATGATGATTATGATAAACTTTTACAAATATGTGACAGTTTAGGGTCTGCGAATAGGTTATGCTATTTAGAAGAAAGATTTATAGACGTTACAAGGAGATATGGATTCAACGAATATACAGTTTCAAGGTGGGAAGCAATATATGAAATACAGGCATATTTTGAAAGAAAAATGGGAAAGCCATTATACTCGATTATAAAAATTAAATTAGAAAATAGTTAAATTATATAAACATTTCAGGTTGGAAAAATTACATAATAATTGAGATGTACAGGTTATAGTTACCAGGTGAGTATCGGAAAATAGCGCAACGGTAAATACAAAGTAAGTTCTGGAAGTTTTATCACATCCAGAGCTTATTTCATTTTTACACACATCGCATATCACATCTCTCTGCAGATGTGATACTGTCACAAATAAAAATGGTTGAAAGAATTACTAAGTGGCATTCTTTTTCTATTTATATTTTCTTTCAACCTTTCAAACATGCCGGGGCGGCTCCGCCTTCCGGCACAAACAATGTATGAAATCTGTCAAAATCTTTTTATTGTGATATGATAATATTGTGGCTGATTAGTTATGCGAAATCATCCTATGTCCTTCAAATCATTGGACTTTGAGTCTGGGGCTTGCAGAACCATAAAAAAATCTGCTTCTATTTGAAGATTACATATGATTGATGATGTGCAAATATTGGTAAATAATCATAATTTTTATTATGGTTTATTAAATTTACCTTTTT
>JAATEU010000254.1 GCA_015655565.1 Clostridiales bacterium | reverse complement strand
GGAGGTGAGTGGCGGGGCTGTATAGCGGCAACCCCGTATTCTTATATGGTGTCGGTCGTCCGTTAAGGCATCAATGAATGGCGCAAACAAGTAGCCCGTAAACTTATCTCTTCCGAAGTTGACTCGATTTCGCCGGACAGCCAGTCCCTGTCAGCCCTGCAACTATTTTTGTAGGAGAATCTCTATGTTCAAAATCTTTCGTAAAAACTGTTGTGGCCTTGACGTCCACAAAACCTGGATCTATGCCTGTATCGGAATCACTGATACAAACGGACTTTCCGATTATAAGCAAGCTCGCTTCTCTTCCTTTTCAAAAGGGCTTAGAGAGCTGTCTGACTGGCTCGCCAAATATCACTGTATCGAAGTCGGTATGGAATCTTCTGGCAAATATTGGATTCCAGTCTTCAACATCCTTGAAAAAACCTGTTTTGTTACTCTTGCTCATCCTAAATATACAAAACCTCAAAAGGGGAATAAGACCGACCGTAAGGATGCCAAATGGATCTGTGACCTTTTCATGTGCGACATGATCAAGCCAAGCTTTATTCCCTCACCTGAAATCCGTCAGCTTCGTGACCTGATGCGTTACCGCTTCAAGCTTACAAATATGTTGACCGGTGAAAAAAACCGGGCACAAAACTGTCTGACTGTCTCCAACTTAAAGCTTGATGATGTCTTCAGCGATGTTTTTGGTAAATCCTCCAGATCCATCACCAACTACATGCTCGACCATCCCGGGGAAACCTTTGATGTCGCTCCCTTCGTTGACGGCCGTTGCAAAACTCCCATGGAAGAAATACAGGCTGCCGTTGATGGTGCCATTTCCCCTGAGCAGGCTGTCAAGCTTCGCCAATGTCTTACACACATCGATGAGCTTGAGGCCCACAAAAAGGAAATCGAGCAGGAAATACTTCTGATTGTGGAGCCTTTTTCTGCTGTTCTGGATTTGCTTCACACCCTTCCCGGATTAGATTCCAATCCGATGACTGCTATCGCCATTCTCTCTGAGATTGGTCCCGACATGTCGGTGTTTCCGTCCTCTAAGAATCTCGTCTCCTGGGCTGGCTGCTGTCCACGCAATGACCAGAGTGGCGGCAAAGTGAAATCCACCCGCATTTCCCGCGCCGGTTGTTATTTGAAACCTCTTCTTGTTCAGGTTGCCAATGCACTTCTCAAATCCAAAAAGCATCCTGAATTCAAAGAAAGGTATCACAGAATCAAAACCCGTAGGGGACACAAAAAGGCTATCATTGCTGTCTGCAAGATGCTCCTGACCGCTATCTGGAACATCTTAAGCAAGCTGGAGCCGTATACCCCTGAAGGTTTTTTAGAGCATCGCCCTGTCAATGAATCCAAGATTCTGACAAGGTCACAGGCTCTGGAACTGTTCAGGAAAAGAGGTTACACAATAATAGATGATCCTTCTGTAACTGTTTAATCCTGATTCTATAATGGGAATTTATGTCATTCATTAATTGTGAATGGCTTGTTTGCTATACGCTTTTTTATTGGCTACCCACTACTTTTTAGTTTCAAACTTATGCCTCCTGATTACATTTTACAAAACATTATTTTATAAAGATATCATTATAATGCTTTAAATATTGCAAATAGTGCTGTATAATAACGATATAAACTTAGAAATTCGTTTCATATCATCATTTAGAATGTATTTCGAATAACTTATGGATATGCAATGAAAACATAGATTGTTGCCAAGGCGAATGTTAAACATTAATCATTTGCAAGCAATACTTTTAATATATAATTAGTGTAAAAAAAAACAAACATTCATAGATTGGAGCCGGAAATGAAGGATTTTGAAAAACTTGGATATTTAAATGATGATTTTAGAATATTTCATATTATCGATGAACAAAGGAAAACCTTTAATTTCCATTATCATGATTTCAATAAAATCATGATCTTTTTGAAAGGTAATATCAATTACTCCGTTGAAGGCAAAAATTATTTATTAAAACCCTATGATATCATTCTGGTAAAGGCCGGAGAAATCCACAAACCCTCCTTTCTTGATGACTCTGCCTACGAAAGAATCATTATCTATATTTCCCCTCAATTTATTCATACTTATAAGGACAAGGATTACGATTTAAATTATTGCTTTGACCGGGCAAAAAAAGAGTATTCCAACGTTCTTAGAATCCCTTCCATTGATAAAAGCAAGCTTTATCAGGTATGCCTCGAACTGGAACACTCAATTCATAATAATGCTTTTGCCAATGAACTTTATCAGAAAATTTTATTTCTGGAATTTATGATCCATTTAAACCGGACCGCAATATCCAACCATATTAATTATATGGACTCGTATAATGCAAATCCAAAACTTCTTGAAATATTAAATTATATCAATTTAAACCTTATAGAGGACATAACCATTGACAAATTGTCCTCCGTATTTTATCTTAACCGTTTTTATTTAATGCATTTCTTTAAAGAGGAAACAGGGTACACCATTGGAAATTATATCACGGAGAAACGCCTGCTGTTAGCAAAACACCTGGTTCAGAACGGATGCACTATAACGGAAGCCTGCTTTAAAAGCGGGTTTAAGAATTATTCTACTTTTTCGAGGGCTTTTAAAAAGGCATTTAATACAATGCCTAAAAATGCTGTGTTTATTGATTAACATATGCCCCACATTCCAGCAGGATTAGAACGGGTCATTAGGCAAATATCTTTTAAAACCGAATCTTATCTCCAATAAGCTCTTTTTCCGGCTAAAATATTGAAGAGCTTTCGGATAATTTTAAGCATCTCTCTTTCATTGTATCTATGCATCCCTTCTTGAGGAACATTCCCATAATTTCCAGAAAAATTCCATAGTTAAGCATTTTCTTTCCCTCTGTCAATGGGATAAACTAACTCTTTTTTAATAACTATCTTTATCCTGGCAATCCTTTTATTCTCTCCAAGTACAGGATCATTTTCAAACACTACAATTTTTGACATCCGTTATGGTTCCGTCATATATTCCAATGCATTCTGTACATATGCCTTTCCTGCCTCGATAAACTTTCTCAACCTCCGCCCTTTTGCAAATAAGGGAAACACGCAACCAGTCCATAGTGACTATGAGAACCAGTGTTTCAATTCCTTATAGGTAATCTAAATACTAATGTAACAACCAGTTGATATTTATACTTTATTTTGTTGAATTATTTACTTGTTGGAATCTCAATTTTAGGATAAAGAGATTTTAATTTTATCCTTGCATCTTCCGTTGCAAATTGCCAGTTTACAGTACCTTTGTT
>JAATEU010000607.1 GCA_015655565.1 Clostridiales bacterium | reverse complement strand
ATATAAACTCCTCCCAGGGATGCAATAAGACCGCTTAATATTAGTGTAATAAAGCGGATTTTCATAACATTAATACCAACACTGAAGGCCGCATCCGGATTTTCTCCAACAGTCCGGATACGCAGCCCTAAAGCTGTTTTATAAATTAATATATGTACGAAAATGACCGAAACAAAACTAAGATAAGTCAACAGATTATGGCCGGACAGGATTTCACCTAAAACAGGAATACTTTTTATAACCGGTATAGCAATCTTAGGAACCGTTAAACTGGGCAAAGAGGTGGAAATGCCCTTATCCTGCACCAGGACATAAAGCATAAACACGGTTCCGCCGGATGCAAAGGTATTTAATGCAATACCTGTTAATACACGGTTGGAATTCAGCACTAATGTAAAATATCCCATTAAAACCGATATGGCTACACCGCCTATCATACCGCAAAGCACTCCAATTACAATGCTTTGGGAAACTGCGCTGCCGACTACCCCGCAGAAGGCTGACATAAGCATAATGCTTTCAAATGCAATATGAAGCATTCCGCCCCTGTTGCAGATTAAGGCTGCCATTGCCCCAAACAACAAAGGAGCTGTAACACGTATAATTGAAAATACAAAGGATGTTGAAAATATGGCCTGCAGTAAATTATCCATTATGCCACCTCCTGTTGTGCAAGCTCTCTTTGTGCAGTTGCAACGATTTTTTTATGCTTCAGTTTATATAAAAATCTTTCAGCTACAACCAACATTATAATAATACCCTGAATAATGGATACCAGTTCAATCGGTACGTTGTTGGTCCTCTGCATGACATCCGCGCCGACTTTGATGTATGCTAAAAATAAAGCCGTAAACGGCACGAATTTAGGATTATAACGGGCAATGATACCTACCAGGATACCGTCAAAACCGTGATTGGTAAGTGACTGATACTGGAACCGGTTGTACATGCCAAGTACTTCAATGGCTCCGCCGATTCCGGCAAGCATTCCGCCTAATATCTGGGCACTTAAAATGACTTTATTAACAGGAATACCTGAATATTTTGCAAAATCAGCATTATTTCCTACTACCCTGATTTCATAACCATATTTACTTTTATATAAATATAAGTAACTTAACACAATTACGGCAATACCAATGATAATTCCAAGATGGACATTGGTGCCGGCCAGAATTTTAGGTATTTTAGCAGTCTGCTTAAACTTTTCGGATGCCAAATAACCTGCCTGGGGATCAAATATAATATGATTAATTACGGCTAATCCCATATACAGGCAGATATTATTGACCATAATTGAGCTTACGACAGGCTTTGCTTCAAATTTCACGAACAGGATTGCAGGAATAAAACAGGCCAGGGCACCTAATGCTCCTCCTGCCACTACACTAAGGACTGCATGAAATCCGGCCATTAACGTAAATTGGGAAGCAGTAAAGGAAGCACCTACCGCTCCGAGAAAAAAACCTCCTTCCACGGCCATATTCGTCTGATTAGTGGAAAAGATAAGACAGACACCAGTTCCGACAAATAACAGCGGGGTCGTAACCTCTACTATATTTCCAATCCTTCTTTTCGTCATGACCGGTCCTAAGAGGAAATCCTTTAAAGCTGAAAATGGTGTGTCAGTGATTAGGAATACAATAACAAAGGCAATTGCCAGTGCAATGGATATTGCAAGTATTGTTCTCAACACATAAAATTGCGCTTCTATATTTTTCTTCTTATTCATTGATAGCCCTCCTGATCTCCTGTTCACTCATTTTTTTAATGCCCAGCATATAAAGTCCCATTTCTTCCTCCGTAACAGTGGAGGCATCTTCGAAATACGCTGCAATATTACCTTCGTTCATAACAATCAGACTGTCACTTACTTCCATAACCTCGCTTAAATCCGCAGAAATTAATAATACCGCAGCTCCATTATCCCTTAATTCCACCAGTTTATTCCTTAAAAAGATACTGGCACCGATATCAATACCCCTTGTAGGCTGGTTAGCAAGAATCAGGTTTGCCTCCGATGTAAATTCCCTTGCAGCCACTACCTTCTGCATATTGCCGCCGGACAACATGCGGACGGGCTGGTCCTTTCCGTCACATATAATATTATATTTTTTTATTAAGTCATCTACCGTATTATTTACTTTTTTGCTGTTCATAAGAAAACCTTTTTGATATTCCCTTTTATAGTAGCGGTCGGATATAATATTTTCCGCAATGCTCCGGTCGGACACAATTCCATAGGTCATTCTGTCTTCCGATATATGGGCAACACCGTTTTCCCGGATCTCTCTTACGGATAAACCACGGATATCCTTTCCGTTTAATACTACATTTCCGTCATAGTAAGGATCCATTCCAGATATGATTTCCGATATTTCGCTTTGGCCATTGCCTTCCACCCCTGCTATGCCGAGAATTTCACCTTTTCTAATATGAAAGCTTACCTGGTTTAAAACCACTTTACCTAAAGAGTTTACTTTACTGACCTTTTCAATTCTTAATACCTCATCCTCCCGTTCTGCCCGTTCTTTTACGATATTTAAACGGATATCTCTGCCAACCATCATTCTGGAAATATCCTGTTTAGAAACATTCTTAATCTCCTCCACTCCAATGGTTTTACCTGAACGTAATACGGTTACCCGGTCACATAAATCCTTTACCTCATTTAACTTATGGGAAATAAAAATAATGGTATAGCCTTTTCTTTTTAGGCTTTTTAGTTCCGAAAACAACTCTTTGGTTTCCTGAGGCGTCAATACTGCTGTCGGTTCATCCAGGATTACAATCCCTGCACCTCTGACCAAAGCCTTTAATATCTCAACTTTTTGTTTCACACCTACCGAAAGGTCTTCAATTTTAACTAACGGGTCCACAATCAGATTATATTTTTCGGATGCTGCTTTTGTAATCCGGATTGCTTCCTCCATGCTAAAAAAACCATTTTTCTTTGGTTCCAGTCCAATAACAAGATTTTCTGCAACAGTAAGGGAAGGCACAAGCATGAAGTGTTGGTGCACCATACCGATTCCATATTTTATTGCAACCGTCGGACTTTCTATACGGATTTCCTTACCCCGATATAAAATACACCCTTCCTCAGGTTTTTCACTTCCAAATAAAACTTTCATAAGTGTACTTTTCCCTGCACCATTTTCACCAACTAACGCATGTATTTCACCTTCCCGTACGGAAAAATTCACATCGTGGTTGGCTATAAAACCATTTGCATATACTTTTGTTATATGTTCCATGGATAAAATAGTATCTTTCATATTCTTCACACTTGGCTCCCATCTTCGTATTGCATTTATTAAAACTAAGGCCTTATACTGTCTTTAATGGTCTGAATGGTATCCGCATCCATACCGATAGCAGTTTGAACGGTGATATCTCCTGCAATAACCTTTCGTTCCAATTCATCAATTGTTGCTTTTTCTTCCTCTGAAAATATTGCTTCATAGTTTTCATTTT
>JAATEU010000258.1 GCA_015655565.1 Clostridiales bacterium | reverse complement strand
TTACGGCATTGCCTGAGATTTATACCAAACAGGAACTGTATGGAATTCGGAGACATCATTATATTCATGAGCATGGAAAAGTATGTAATATAAGTCCGGAATATATGGACATTATTAATGTGGGTTTTGATGTAAAAAGAAACGAAATTGAAGAAGAAATTTTAAGGCACAGGGGAGAAGAAAAGGCTTACTTGACTGCAATGCTTCGGGTTTTAGACGCTATCGAAGTATTTGCAAAAAGATATCAGGAAGAGGCAAAGGAAGTGGGAAATCAAGCGGTGGAAGAAATTTTTGATAAGATTCCCGGACAAAAGCCGTCTAACTTATTGGAAGCCTTACAATTTTTTCGCTTAATGCACTTTTGTCTTTGGTGTTCCTGCAATTATCATAATACCATCGGAAGATTTGACCAATATATGTTTGAATATTTGGAGAAAGATTTAGAAAGCGGTATATTAACAGAAGAATCGGCTTTAGAATTATTGGAAGAATTTTTTATTAGTTTTAATAAAGACAGTGATTTATATCCTGGTATACAGCAAGGTGATAATGGACAGAGTATGGTGTTAGGCGGATTGAATACAGATGGTGCCGATATGTATAATAGATTGTCGGATATGTGTATGGAAGCCAGTCTGGATTTAAAACTCATTGATCCGAAGATAAATCTGAGAGTTAACCATAAAACACCTCTTTCCCTTTATGAAAAGGGAAGCAGGTTGACAAAACAAGGGTTGGGATTTCCTCAATATTCCAACGATGATATTGTGATTCCCGCATTACTTCGTTGGGGATATGAACGGCAGGATGCATATAATTATGCGGTAGCAGCCTGCTGGGAAGTGATTATTCCTGGGTATGGAATGGATATCCCTAACATTGACGGTCTTTCTTTTACGGAATTAGTAGTGGATATACTGCCCAAACTGCCGGATTGTAAGGATTTTGAGAAATTCTTTGCACTTGTACGGCAAAGAATGAAGGAAAAATGCGGATTGATGACAGAAAAATATAAGAAGGTTTATATGGAACCGTCTCCGGTTATGTCACTTATGATGAAGGACTGTATAAGAAAAGCAAAGGATATTTCAAAGGGAAATAAATATAACAATTATGGGATTCACGGAACGGGATTATCTACGGCAGCAGACTCACTGGCCTCTATTAAGAGATACATATACGATGAACAATCTGTTAAGGCGGATACTTTACTTACAGCACTTGATAATAATTATGAAGGATATGATGAATTATTAAATAAGCTGCGATACAAGGGCCCTAAGATGGGAAATGATGAGGAGGATGCGGATAAGATAGCAGTAGATTTATTAAAAGGATTTGCAGGTTCTATTAGTGAATATCATAACGACCAGGGAGGAATCTACAGGGCCGGAACCGGTTCGGCAATGTATTATATCTGGCATTCAAAGTCCCTGCAGGCTACTCCGGATGGAAGAAAAGCAGGGGAAGTCTTAGCGTGCAATTATTCTCCGAGCTTATTTGCCAGATGCAATGGGCCTATATCAATTATTAAATCCTTTACAAAGCCTGATTTGACGGAAGTTGCCAATGGAGGCCCATTAACCATAGAGCTTCATGATACGGTGTTCCGGAATGAAGAAGGTATAAGCAAGGTGGCAATGTTAGTCAAAGCTTTTATTGATATGGGCGGACATCAGCTGCAGCTGAATGCGGTTAACAGGGAAATGTTGTTGGATGCAAAGATTCATCCGAAAGAACACCGGAACTTAATTGTACGTGTTTGGGGATGGAGCGGTTATTTTGTAGAATTAGAGGAAGAATATCAAGACCATATTATTGAGAGAATGGAACTAATGGTATAAGGTTAATAAAGAAAGGTGCGGGAAAGACGGTCTTTTCTATATTGAAGTACCTGCCGGATATCATGAAGCAGGTTCCATTGACCTGGGGGACAAAACATGCGATTAGGCGGAATGGTATTTAAAAAATGTGAATTACCGGAAGAATGGGCAGAGTATATAAAGAAAAAGGGTTATAGATCTGCCATAAGTCCCATTGATTACCGTGCATCCGATAAAACAATTGAAGCATATAAAAAGATTGCAAGAGAGTATGATATTGTAATTGGGGAAGTAGGCATATGGAATAATGTGACTCATACCGATGCAAAGGTGCGGAATGAAAATATTTTATATACAAAACATCAATTAGAATTGGCTGAGGAGTTAGAAGCAAATTGCTGTGTAAATATATCAGGAACATATAATACAAAAGTTTGGTATGGGCCTCATCCTGATAATTTTTCAGAAAAAATGTTTGAACAAATGGTGAATACAATTCAAAAAATCATTGATGAAGTAAAACCTGTAAAGACATTTTATACATTAGAACCTTCACCATGGCTGTATCCGGATTCTATTGAAAGTTATCTGGAAATAATAAAAGCTGTAGACAGGAAAGCCTTCGCAGTTCATTTAGATGCAGTAAATATGATGTTTTTGCCGAAGAACTATTATCTCAATGGGGAATTTTTAAAAGAATGTATTGCCAGATTGGGTAAATACATAAAAAGCTGTCATATAAAAGATTTATATATGGATGAAACATTTACTTTATATGTAAAAGAACTGCCGCCGGGGGCAGGTATCCTGGATTATCCTGCTTTTATTAAAGAAATTGATAAATTGGATCCGAATATGCCGGTATTTATTGAGCATATGGATACGGAAAAAGAGTTTGATAAGGCTGCGGCCTATGTAAAAAAGATAATGGATGAAATTAGAACACGCAGATAAGTAATAAAAATCATGAAAGGAAATGTGAGTTAATATGCAAAAACCAGAATTATTTATGCTTTTACCTGATTATGTATGTACGCCTGACGGGATGGAGATCGATACGGAGGAAAACCTGATTCTATCCTGTCCAAACTATGCGGATGATAACATGAGCGGATGTATGGTACGTATTGATAAGGACAAAAATGCCAGTAAGTGGTTTGATGTACCGGTTCATCCGGATACGGGTATTGCACGTAATATGGGAATTGCCTTTGACGAAAAGGGATATCTTTATATTTGCGATAACCAGGGGTGGTCAGGAAGAGAAGATTTAGCTTTTAAAGGCCGCGTATTAAAATTAAAAGCAGATAAAGACGGAAATCTTGAAAGTTGTAAAGTAGTCGCTTATGGTATGGAACATCCGAACGGAATCCGCATCAGGGATAATTTTATGTATGTAACACAGAGCTGTTTAACCAAAGTAAAGAATCCAAGCGGAAGGCTTGTAAGCTGTGTATATCGTTTTGGATTGGAGGAAGAGAACATCCATATTACTAATTCTCCGGAAGATAAACATATTTTAACAACTTTTATAACATGGAATGAAGCCTGCCAGTATGGTGCTGACGGTATAGCCTTTGATAAAGAAGGTAATCTGTATGTTGGTAACTTTGGGGATGGGACTATACATAGAATTACTTTTCATCCGGATGGCAGCGTAGCGGATAATAAAGTTTATGCAAAAGACCCAATCCAGTTAAAATCAACGGACGGAATGGTATTTGATAATAGGGGTAATCTATATATTGCCGATTTTTCAGATAATGCAATTGTAAAAATGTATCCGGACGGAACGTTAGAGAGGATTTCACAAAGCCCGGATTGCGACGGTTTAGACGGCGGGCTTGACCAGCCCGGCGAACCGATCATCTGGCAGGGAAAAATCATTGCATCCTGCTTTGACTTAGTAACAGAGGAAGGAAAAGTTAATACAAAACATGAAATGCCCGCGACCATGTCGCAATTGCGTCTGGAATAAATACCCAATGGAACATAACTCCTTTCATGGCTTATACCCAGGCAATCATGGAAAGCAAATGGTGCTGTACGCTTGCCTGTGGGAAAGTAAAGGAGAATGCTCTTCCTCTGAATATGGCAGGGTTATCTATACAAACCGTTTGCTGCTCCAAGAATTTCTGCGGTAAAAAGCGTTATTATTATATTATAATAAATTCTATTGACTAAAAAAAATTTCCGATATATAATTTTTGTGTAAATTATTTTCAAAAGTGTGACATTTTCTCCAATGTTCAGGCGGCATTGAATGAAGTACCTTATTCAAAGGTGGAAATTTTAGGCTCAGTCAAGGGCGGTATTATGCCTGGATATTATGCATTGGAATCGGGATTGAAAATTAATAATCTTAAGGGGAGGTTTTTTGGATGGTTACGCCTAAAATTGTACTGGATATTAACAATAAATATGCCAGTATGAATCCGGCTATGCAAAGCATATCAGATTTTTTGATAAAAAACTTTGAAAAGGTAGCTTATATGGGGATCAGTGAATTGGCAGGCAATAGCGGAGTCAGCGATGCAACAGTTTCACGGTACGTAAAGCATATGGGGTTTAAGAATTACAAAGCATTCCAGCTGGAGATGGTGAGTTCTTTAAACAATACGGAAAGTGATAACAGTGAAGATTCCGATTTGATTTATCCGAAGCTTGAATACGGAGGCATCAGCAGAAATGATTCTACGGAAATCATGTGCAAAAAAGTTTTCCGAAGCAATATGCAGATGCTGGAGGATACATTGTCAATCCTTGACTATGAGACCATTGATAAAGTATCAAAATTTATTATGAAAGCCCGTAACGTGATTTTATTTGGCGTAGGACGTTCCCGGGTTACTGCGGAAAGCGGCAGATCAAGGCTTTATCGCTTGGGAATAAACACCTTTTGCTATAGTGATGCTCATGAGCAGATTGTCGCTTCAAGTATGTGTGATGAAAGGGATGTAATAATTGCAATCAGTAATTACGGACGTTCTAAATCGGTAGTTCAGAATACAAGGAGAGCAAGGAAAAACGGTGCAATTACAGTAGGAATTACCAGTGCGATAAATTCACCCATAGCCAAGGCAGTAGAGTATCCGATTTATACATCTTTCAATTACGAAAGCTATTTATCGGTGGAAGATAAACTTTCTTATGAACCTGCATCGGAAAATATCGCGCAGATCGCTGTTCTGGACAGTATTTATATGAGTGTGTCGATGAAAGCAGGAGTACAAATACTGGAAAAATTCTATAAAACAGCATTGGAAATGGAAGAAGAGAAGGTTCAGAAGTAAAAAAATACAACGGTTTCCCCAAGGGAGCCGTTATTTTTGTGCTATAAATTATTATGATACCACATCTGTAATTTTAAAAAAGTATTTATGCATAATAAAAATAAAAAAAAGCCAGTAAAAGTGTTGCATTTTATAAAAAAGTATATTACAATACATACATCAGCTATGAAAATAATTTTTATAACAAAAATAATTATGTAAAGAAAATAATTTTCACATTACAGAGTTTGCCCTCCAGACTCTTTCTTATTAATTGTACGGTCTGGAAGGTTGAATGAAAATATAAAGAAAGGATGCCAAATTGACATTCTTTCAACCCTTTCTATTGTATGTGGCAGTACCCCAGACAGGTCTGGGGTATGCAATGGGTGTAAAGAGTGAAAGAAAATATAAATTGAGGAAGGATGCCATATTGTGATTCTTTCAAACGTATCTATTTGTGGCAGTATCACATCTGCAGGCAGATGCGGTATGCAATGGGTGTAAAAATGGACCAATATTTAATGGGAATTGATGTAGGTACATCAGGAAGTAAAGTGGCAATTTATAATCTTAATGGTGAAGTAATTACAAGTGCATATCATTCCTATGAAATAATCTACCCTTACAAAGGTGCTATGGAACTGGATGCCGATGAAGTGTTTGAAGCCGTATTAGATTGTATTGGCAGCTGCAGCAAAGCCTGCAATCTGGAGAAGGCAGCCGCATTAAGTATTTCGACCCAGGGAGAAGCAATTATTCTTGTGGATGAAAATGATAAGCCGCTGCTTCCTGCGATTATTACCTTTGATTCCAGGAATGAAAAGGAATTTCAATGGTTTTGCAGGCAGTTCAGTAAAGAAGAAATCATGCAGAGGACAGGGATGCCTATGCACACCATGTTTTCGGCAACCAAAATTCTGTATATAAAGAATCATTACAAAAGCGAGTATGGGCGGGCAAAAAAAATCATGTGCTTTGGCGATTATATTGCCTATCGGCTGGGAGCCGCGTCAGCAATTGACTATTCCATGGCTTCCAGAACCATGCTATTTGACATCAGGGAAAAGATATGGTCTGACCGGATCTTAACGGTATGTGGTATAAAAAAAGAGCTTCTGCCCGGAACTGTCAAATCAGGCACCGTTATCGGTTCAGTAAAGACTGAATATCAGGAGCGGTTTGGCTTTGGCAAAAAGGTAAAAATCGTTGCCGGCGCCCATGATCAGGTATGCTGCGCGCTGGGAGCAGGAATATTGGAACCGGGATTGGTTATGGATTCCCTGGGAACCACGGAAAGCAATGTATCTGTCGGCAAAAACCTGGTTATTACGGAACAGATGGTGAAAGAAAATATTCCGGTATATTGTTATCCCGTCGGAGATTTATATGCATATATGACGTTCCTTACCTGCAGTGCTTCCATTTTAAAGTGGCTGAAGGAAAAAATTGTGAACGACCCCGGCAAAGAATTCTATGATGAGTATTCAAAATACATTAATGAACATTATAAGGAACCGACCCGGTTATATGTGCTTCCGTATTTTTCGGGTGCAGGAACGCCGACCATGGATTTTAGAGCGAAAGGGGTTATATATGGGCTGACGCTGGATACCGACAGATATGAGCTATATAAAGCAATTATTGAATCAACCTGTTATGAGCAGAGAATAAATCTTGAAAACATGGAGAGAAACGGAATTGCAGTCAATGAAGTAAGATGTATCGGAGGGGGGGCGAAATCCGATTTGATTTTACAGGTGAAAGCAAACATTACGGGTAAAAAGATAGTAAGAATGAGAAATGGTGAGATTGGATGCCTGGGTGCGGCAATCATTGCAGGAATAGGGAGTGAAATTTTAAGGGACCTGTCCGTGGTCAGTCAACAATTTTCAATGGTGGAGAATGTTTTTTATCCCCAGGCAGAGCAAAAAGAAAAGTATGAAAAATGCTATAAAGAGTATTTAGAGCTATATCCGGCATGTCATAAGCTATGGCAGGCATAAAAGCAAGGAGGCAGATAATTTTGAAGGCAGCAGTAGTTGAGAGAATACGGGAAGCGAAAGTACTGGAGGTACCGGAACCGGTAACAGAAGCAGGAAGTTTAAAAATCAGGGTAGAGGCTTGTGCAATCTGCGGCTCTGACCTGAGAATATTTACGACAGGAGATCCAAGGGCAACTTTTCCAAGAATTATTGGACATGAAATAGCAGGTACCGTAGTGGAAATAGGAAAAGAGACCAAAGGCTTTGGAGTCGGAGACAGAGTGTGTGTTGCTCCCGGCCATGGCTGCGGTGATTGTAAATACTGCAAAAACGGTATGGAAAATATATGTATTAACCCGAAGCCAAGCGTAGGATACGCAAGCTCGGGCGGCTTTGCACAGTTCATAGTACCCCCGGTAAATGTGGTTAAGAATGGGTTTGTCAATATTATTCCTGAAAACTTATCTTTTGAAGAAGCCAGTATGTCGGAACTTCTGGCATGCTGCATCAATGCACAGGAAAGGGCAATGGTAAGAGACGGTGATACTGTGGTGATCATGGGACCGGGACCGGCAGGACTTATGCATATCCAGCTGGCAAAAGCAAGAGGTGCAAAGAAAGTAATTTTAAGCGGAAGGACTCCCGGAAGATTAAACCTGGCAAAAGAAAAGTTCAAGCCCGACCTGGTATTACCGGAACAGGGAAAGGAACTGGTAAAGAGAGTATTGGAAGAAACGGATGGAATTGGAGCCGATGTTGTAATTGTAGCGGCGCCGTCTCATGAAGCGCAGGAATTGGCATTGCACATAACAGCACCCAGAGGAAGGATAAATTTTTTTGGAGGGCTTCCAAAAGATAACTGTATTTCCCATATTGAAGCGAACATTATCCATTATCAGGAATGTATCTTAACCGGAGCCTCCTCAAGCCTTGGCAGACAGAATAAGGAAGCACTGGAGCTAATCAGTAAGGGGAAAATAAAAGCATCTTATTATATTACCCACCGTTTTATACTGGAGGAATTTAACGAAGCTTTTGCCGCCGTAGAAAGAAAGGAAACCGTTAAGGCCATTATCTTTCCCTGGAAGGCAAAAGAGGAGCTTCCGTCTTAAAAATGGGGGTCTTAGTGGGTATCATGGAGGTAGTTATGAGTTATCAGGAATACAAGGATATGATATTGGATGAACTGGATCAGGGACTTACCGCAGTTGATGAGAAAATAACGGAAGAGTTTGCGGACATGA
>JAATEU010000107.1 GCA_015655565.1 Clostridiales bacterium | reverse complement strand
TTATCCGGATTATAGGTATTAATTGCTTTAATTAAACCGATTGTTCCGATTGAGATTAAATCTTCAACACCAACCCCGGTATTGTCAAATTTTTTTGCTATGTAAACAACCAACCTCAAATTATGTTCTACCAGAATTGATTTTGCTTCCGTATCATAGTCTGTTCCCAGTTTAGCAATTTCCTCTGCTTCCCTTACTGCATCCAATGGCGCGGGAAGAACTTCTGCTCCACCAATATAATGTATATCTCCATGACCGTTAAATAATATACTTCTAAAGTCAGGAATTACCCTAAATTGAATTTTATTTGGTATTGTAATTTTCAACAGCATTTTTTACTTTTCCTCCCTCTACACTTTCACCCAATGCATAACCGGTATTTTTAACCGCCAGTGAAATTGCTTTCCACATTGACTTTAGTATATAATCCATTACATAATTCCCCTATGTAATATTACCTGATAATCCTTCTGCTTTGATAATTTTTCCCTGCTTACGGCAGTATATACTTTCTCACTGCAAATCTTTTCTTCCCCGCTCCATATTATAACCCGATTCAATACAATGGCCGGCAACATGCCGTTTCTTTTACCAATTGAATGATATGGTATCATCATAATATTAAAATGCTCTCCTTCTTCCTCCTGTAAGACACGATTCCCTGATGAGTTATCCTTTTCATTTAATGAGGTAAACTCCCCCTCTAAAGTATCTGACATTACTTGAAGCATATTTTTTTGATGCGCCGTTAATAATGGTTCTAATGCAGAGTATTCTGCAATTATTACCGGCTTCCCATATATCGGATCATACAAATTATTGCCCGTATCCAACAATCCGATTACCCGAATGCTCTTATCTCCATATGACAATTCTGTCCGAAAGGTTTCCATATCGCCGCTTCGCAGGTTTCTTAACGTAACAATAAAAACATACCCGGCAGCTATCCCTGCAACCGATGCAGAAACAAAATATGCCGTATTTCGATTCTGAAATAATCTTCCCTGAATTAGTTCCGCAAAATAATATCCCAGCTTAGAATGATAATAAAGAGAATTCATTACGCCGCCTAAAAAAAATGTGGTAATGTAAAGAAGAATAACTGCTTTTATTCTTGCCGCCCATTTTTTCAGCCGGAATGATATCCAAATCATAGCAAAACAAATTATGACATAGGCGGTAAGAAATTGTACAAATCCATTCAGATTTGGTACTACAGCTAATATACAAGCTCCCAGTGCCCCTATGCCGGCTCCGCATATCATCCGTATTTTAGAACCGGCACACTTTAATATTTTTCTTACTATCAGAAGCAATATGATATCCATAATAAAATTAATAAAAAAAATTACATCAACATAAATTTCAAGATACAATTTCACCCCCGCTTCCATAACTTGTATTTACTTTCCCTATTATAGCTTCTCTCGCCTATATATTTTGTCATTTTCTGGTAATTATTTTGTCTTTTTCATTTACTCATATTTACAAAAAAATCAAAAAAGCACCGGTAAGTTACTATGGTTTGTATTTTTTTTACATTTTCTTGCAATTACTTATTCTTACTGAATTTTAATAATTTCAAATGAAAAAAAGCCTGTCTCAGATCGGAAAGGAATTTACTTGCCAAATGCAAATAAATTTCTTTCCAAATCTGAGACAGGCTTTTCTTATGATAGCCAGAGCGGATACCAGTTCCGCTGCCGCTGCTTGGCTCTATTCTATTATACGGTTCCGCTGCCAGGTTAAATTATTTATGGTTTCGGTTCTTTTGTAAAAATTCAGGAATTTTAATTCCCCCTGATTCCGTGTTTCCGTTATTGGATGCATTATTTCCCGTATTAAGGGGACTATTTAAACCTTGTGCAGCCGGTTTGTTCAAACTGCCGCTATTGGACGTTGCTGCAACCTGGGACTGCGCTTTTGAAAAAGAGGAAGAAGTATTGATGCCACCGTTATACTTATATTCCGGTTTTGCTGCAGGCTGCTTTAAAAAGCTGGGTCCTTTTACCTGTTCCCTTGACCCGGCGGCAGTTTTGCTGTCTAAACCGGTAGCAATAACCGTTATGGATACTTCATCCGGTGTCGTTTCATCATACATGGCACCAAATATAATATTGGCAGCTTCACCGGCCAGTTCCTGTACCATAGTGGCAGCTTCATTGGCCTCTATCAGGCTTATATCTCCCGATATATTAATAATGACATGGGAAGCACCCTGTATGGTAGTTTCTAAAAGCGGACTGGTAATAGCCTGATTTACCGCATTCACACACTTATCATCACCTTTGCCGATACCGATGCCAATGTGTGCAACACCTTTATCTTTCATAACCGTTTGTACGTCAGCAAAATCCAGGTTGATTAAACCGGGAACATTAATTAAATCAGTAATGCCCTGTACACCCTGTTGTAAAACTTCATCCGCTTTTTTTAATGCATCCGGCATTGTAGTTCTCCGGTCAACGATTTCTAATAATTTATCATTTGGAATTACTATGAGGGTATCTACATGCTCCTTAAGCCTTTCAATACCGCTAAGTGCATTATTCATACGGGCTTTTGCTTCAAATTTAAAAGGTTTTGTTACAATGCCAACCGTTAAAATCCCCATATCCTTAGCTATCTGTGCAACCACAGTCGCAGCTCCGGTTCCGGTTCCGCCTCCCATGCCGCAGGTAACCAATACCATATCCGATCCTTTGACAATGTCAGTTAACTCTTCCCTGCTTTCTTCTGCCGCCTGGGCTCCGATTTCAGGCTGTGCACCTGCTCCTAAACCCTTCGTTAACTTTTCGCCAATCTGAACACACTGTGGTGCTTTGCAATTCTTTAAATGTTGTTTATCTGTATTCACACAGATAAAATCCACACCGACAATATTCTCTTCAATCATTCTATTAACAGCGTTATTCCCTGCACCTCCTACACCGATAACAAGTATTTTTGCAGTTGAATCAGCTTCATTTGTCCTTATTTCAAGCAAGGTACTACCTCCTTCACTATACATATCGTTCCACATTATATTTTTAACCTAAATAAATTAAAATTCCATATTCAATCCAGTTTAACCCTGCCCATTGATACATGCAAAACTTGTCCTGTCTTCATGTATAATAAGCCTAGTTTATTCTCATATACCTATACTATATAATATCTTTTATTGCAAAAATAATCAACCCTAAATTTATATTTTTTTATTCCTGCGGTGTGGCAATTATTGTATCTTGTCCCTCCTTAAAGTTCTTCATATCCAGGGTTAACTTTTTCCCTTCTGCATTTGGCAACAAATTCTTTAACTCAGCAAGCGGTTCATCATAATTATCCCTCTTGCCCAGCAGTATCTTAATGTCACCGCTATAAAGTGTAACCTCTAAGTCTGAATCAAACCGGATCGTCTCAACGTTTAATCCAAAATTTTGAATCAGCTGCGTCAGGTTAAGGATAACATTAAACAGTGCTTTTTTTTGAACCTCCAGTTTTTCATACAAAACAATCTGATTAAAACTTAAACCGGTAATAAACGGAACATTCTCCAGTTTTTCATCGGAACTTTCAACAACAATTCCATCCTTATCGAAATACATATATCCACCCATAAACTCTATACAGCCCGTTATTGCCTTCTCATATACCTGAATTTTGATCGTATTTTTATTGATTAGCCCGATATCGATATCTTCGACAAATGGAATACTATCTACCCTGCCGTATTTATAACGAAGATAAAGTAAAATTGTATTTCCATCTGTCTTTTTGGTAATAACTTTGTCCTGCAACTCTTCCTCGGTGTAATGACTGCTGCCTTCTACAATAACGGTATCCAGCCTGCAGGTTACAGACAGTATAAAGGCCGGAATGATTATAATAAGGCAGAGAATAAGTAATTTCATTAAGCCCGGTAAAAATCCATTCCTGTATTTTTTTTTCCTCTGCTCTATCATAAATTTGCTCCTATTGTAAAATCGAAGCTAAACTTCGACCTCTCCGTACATTTTTTATTACCTTGGTAATATTAGGATACCCTTCTGATATCTGCACCTAATTGTTTTAAATCCCTGCATATATCCTCATAACCCCTTTCAATAAAATAAGGATTATACAAAGTTGTCTTACCTTTTGCCATAAGTCCGGCAATAATCAGTGCTGCACCACCCCTTAGTTCACTGGCATATACTTCACATCCTGTTAATGAAGGTACGCCGGTAATCACAGCTTCCCTTCCTTCAATGCGAATATCTGCTCCAAATTTAATCTGTTCTTTTACATTCTGATATCTTCCCTCAAATATTTCTTCTACGATTTTGCTGGTTCCGGTTGCCATCATTAAAACTGACATGATTTGCGACTGCATATCCGTGGGAAATCCCGGATACGGCATTGTCCGAATAAACGGTATGGGTTTTGGCCTTCCTGAGGAAGCAATTATAATATAATCCTCTCCACTTAGGATGCTGCAGCCCATTTCACGCAAAACCTTAATCAGGGTCTGAAGGCATCCGCTGCCAATTCCCGTTAAGACCGCCTCTCCTCCGGTTCCGGCAACCGCTGCCAAATAAGTGCCTGCTACTATTCTGTCTGAAGAAGCCGTGTACTCTATGGAATGTAAGTAGTCCACTCCCTCTATTTCAATTCTTTCCGATCCGGCACCAAAAATTTTAGCTCCCGCAGCATTTAAAAATTTACATAGTTCTAATATTTCCGGTTCTCTTGCAGCATTTAAAATACTTGTTTTACCATCAGCCAGGACGGAAGCCAGTATAATATTTTCGGTTGCTCCCACACTTGGAAACTTCAGAAATATATCATTGCCTTTAACACCCGCAGTGGTACATTTAATCAGCCCGTCCTCTTCTTCCACTGAAACATTCATATCCTGGAAAGCACCTAAATGGAAGTCAATTGGTCTTGCACCGATGGTGCATCCGCCCGGATATGTTATCGTTACCGAATGGGTACGGCCTAACAGTGCGCCCATTAATATAATGGAGGACCGCATCATCTTTACATATACTTCCGGAACAGTTGATGTATTAAGCCTGGCTGTATTTACAACAAGGGAAGCTTTCTCCCAATAAACGGTACAACCGATTGCCTCCAGAATTTTAATCATATTATAAACGTCTAATATCCGGGGACAATGATTCAGCTTTGTAATTCCATTTACCAGTACAGTAGCCGCCAAAACCGGTAATACTGCATTTTTAGAACCTTGTATGTTAACTTCACCATTCAGCTGCTTTTCTCCGACAATCTCAATATATGCCATGGTGTACCTCATCAAACTAGAATATACAATTACTATATGATGTATTCTTTGTTTTGTGCCTGCAGCTAAATGGTAATAGCAAATACCTATCTTTCATATTTAATCTGGTTTGAAACACTAAGTGCGATTCCCATTTCAAATAATAAAACCATCAGGGAACTGCCGCCATAACTGATGAATGGCAATGGAATACCCGTTGAAGGAATCGTATTGGTAACAACTGCTATATTTAATAATACCTGCACCGCAATATGTGCCAGTACACCTGTTGCAATTAACCCTCCATATAAATCGGCCGCATTAATTGCAATAACAAACAGCCGCCATACCAGTAAAACAAACAGCATGATTACGGCAACAGCGCCAAAAAGCCCAAGTTCCTCACAAATAACGGAAAAAATCATGTCATTATGGGATTCCGGAATAAATCCGAGCTTTTGCATGCTCTCCCCAAGCCCCTTGCCAAAAATTCCTCCGGATGCAATTGCATATAATCCCTGCAGTATCTGATAACCTTTGGAATGGGTTTCCACATTTAGCCATACTTCGATACGTGTACTGCGGTAACTAACGCCAAATATAAAGGCCGCCCCGATCCCCACCCCGAACAGGCCGGATACAATAAAATATAATTTCTTTCTGCTGGCAACAAAACAGATTGCTACCATGATGGCTGCCATTACCAATGCGGTACTGAAGTTTGGAATCAGGACCAACACAATCAAAGGTGCCATAAAAACAACTACCCGTACAAAACCTTTGAATTTATCCAGCCGTCTGGGTGATAAATTAACAATGTATGCCGTAAATAATATTACCGCAATCTTGGATAATTCGGACGGCTGGAATCTTCCAAGGGATCCCAATTCAATCCATCGTTTTGCACCTTTGATTTCATCTCCAAAAATCAAAACATAAGTTTGCAACAAAATACAGAACAGGTAAAGCAATGTAACAGGCTTAACTTTTATGACCGGCAGCTTGCTTATATAGAAGCGGTAATCTATTTTTGATACGATTAGCATAATCACGACACCAAACACTGCGAACGTACCCTGTTTTTGCAAATAATAGGCCGGATCCCCAAAATCCCTGCTTGCATTATAAGAACTGGTGCTATAAATCATAACCAGTCCAAAACACACTAAAAACAGGGTTAAGAACAGAAGACTGTAATCATAATAGCTATGGAATTTTTTTAATTTTCCCTGTTCTCTTTCCGCCCTCGTCATTTATTGCTCCTATCTGTACAAAAATGTACCTGTAATCTCCAGCTGTTTTTATTTTATAAAGAATAATACCTGCTATATTAGCTAATGTTTATAATATTCCTTTATTTCCCAGTTTTTTAACATATTCTTTAAACAAATGTCCCCGTTCTTCATAATTTTTAAACATTCCCCAGCTTGCACAGGCAGGGGAAAGCAGTACGGAATCTCCCTGGTTCGCCTTTTGGGCACAGATATTTACTGCTTCCTCAAGGTTTTCCGCCATAATAATATTATGATATCCGTGACGTCTTGCCGTTTCTGCAATTTTTTCCCTTGTCTGGCCCAATAATACCAAACAGCGGATTTTGCTTCCAAATGTATCCACCCACTCATCATATTCAGAGCCTTTATCATAACCTCCGGCTATTAACAGGGTTGGGGTCTGCATGGACTCAATCGCTTTCATAGAAGCATCCGGATTGGTTCCCTTTGAATCATTGTAATATTTTACGCCATTTTTCGTTGTCACAAATTCGATTCTATGTTCAACCGCAACAAAACCGGTAATTGCTTTTTTGATATGAGCCACGGGTACTCCCAGTGAAATACCGCAGGCTGCGGCAGCCATGACATTTTCATAGCTGTGGCGTCCAAAGATATTTAACTCATGTATATTACAGACCAATATTTTGTTATTCTTTTCACTATAAATGATATTTTCCCCTTCCAGGTAAATCCCCTGATCCAAACAACGCAAACTGCTGAAGTAGAATACTTTCGTTTTAAGGTCTTTCCCTATTTCCCTGAGAACATCATCTTCATAATTTAATACACATACATCATTTTGGTCCTGGTTCAGTGTAATATTTACTTTAGCGGCAATATAATTTTCCAAGGTATGGTGACGGTTTAAATGATCCGGGGTAATGTTTAAAATTGCACTTACATTCGGCTTAAATGTCTCTATGGATTCTAATTGAAAGCTGCTCATCTCAGCAACCGTTACGGATTCCTCCGTTGTATTTAAAACTATTTCCGTGTAAGGTACTCCAATATTCCCAACAACGAATACACTCTTATAATAGGTCTTCATAATTTCACCGACCAGGGTTGCCGTGGTTGTTTTACCATTAGTACCTGTAATACCTGCAATTTTACCTTTTGAGAAATAATAGGCCAATTCTATCTCTCCCCATATGGGTATCTGCTTATCCCTCATTTTGTTTACCAGTTCCAGGTCCGTCGGGACTCCGGGACTTAAAATAACTAAATCTATGGAATCTAATAATCCATCCGGTACGGTTCCCAATAAAATCCTGCCTTTAAAATCCTCCGGTAATTTTGCCTTAATATCCTTACTATCTAATTTATCATCGCCATCATAAACTATAATATCAGAAGCAGCCTTCTGTAACAATTTGGCAGCTGAAATACCGCTTATGCCGGTACCAAATACAAAAACCCGTTTTTCTTCCAGTTTCATCATTACACCTATTGCATATCGCAAGCCTGCTTGCGATACTGCCACATAAATACGGTTGAAAGAACCACAATATGGCATCCTTTCTCTATTTCTATTTTCTTTCAACCTTACACCTATTGCTTTTTCTTCCTCCCAAATGCTATAATCCCATCAGTGCTATTAAACAAAGAACAGCTGTTACAATAGAGAAAACAGCAACTACTCTTGTTTCCGGCCAGCCGCATAATTCAAAATGATGATGAATCGGTGCCATTTTAAAGATCCTCTTTCCGCCGGATAATTTAAAATAACCGATTTGAAGCATAACCGACAGGACTTCAACCAAATAAACCAATCCTACGATAAGGATAAATAACGGCATACGGAGCATATATGCAGAAGCTGCAACAAAGCCCCCCAGAGCTAATGACCCGGTATCCCCCATAAATACACGCGCCGGATAAATATTAAATACAAGAAAACCCAACAGGCTTCCTGCAACGGCACAGGTAATAGGAGAAATACCGCTTTGCATTCCAATTGCAACGACAGAAAAGAAGGTAGCGACTAAAAGTGTCACACTACTTGCCAAACCGTCCAGACCATCCGTAAAATTAGCACCATTTACAGTGCCCAATACAACTAAAAATAACATTGGAACAAATAAAAAAGTAGTATCCAAGTATTTGCCGTCCAGAAAGCCTCCTGTAAATGGTATAAGCATTGTAGAACCGACCTCAGTATAATTAACCAGATAATAGCCGAATATTGCCGTAACTAATATCTGCCCTACCAACTTCTGCCATGCCCTCAAACCCATAGATCTTTTCATAACTACTTTAATATAATCATCCAGTAATCCGATTAAGCCAAACCCGACTGTTAAGAACAAAACCGGTATCATATCCGGGTATTTTCCAATATAGATTATAGAGGTAAGGGTAACACTAAGCAAAATGATAATTCCACCCATAGTTGGTGTTCCTGATTTCTTTAAATGGCTTTCCGGCCCGTCATCACGTACAAATTGACCGAATTTTAATCTTTTTAAAAAAGGTATTAAAATTGGACATAAAATTACACTAATGACAAAGGATACGATTACCGGCATCAATATTTTAAAATCCATCTTTCTTTCCTCCCAAGTGAATCCTCTTGTTGTTTCTTTCGTAAAATACGGTAACCATTCAGTCGTATCGGCTGAATAATACAACCAAAACCTAATTATATTCTATTCCAGGTACAGAATCAAGTCACTATTTAGATTTATCATCTCTCCGGCTAAGGGAAATTGTTCCATTACCGTATC
>JAATEU010000174.1 GCA_015655565.1 Clostridiales bacterium | reverse complement strand
CGGTGGTTCCCATATAACCTTATAGCCTTTCACCAAAGTTGCTCTTTTTTTAATTGCAATCAGAGCATCCGCCATAATATCAATATGTGCCTGAGTATATACACGACGTGGAATTGCAAGCCTGGTGAATTCAAAATCAGCTTTTAGCTGTTCATTTGTATCAGGATTATTTCCCAGCATATAAGAACCTATATCACATGAACGAATTCCCGCTTCTTTATACAGCTCTATAGCTAGTGCCTGACCTGGAAATTGATAATATGGAATATGCGGAAACATCGCCTTTGCATCTACAAACACACCATGTCCACCTACAGGTGATTGATATACAATACCTGCATCATCCAAACGTCCTGCAAGGTATTCCATTTGACCGATTCTATATCTTAAATAATTTTCATCTAATCCTTCATATAAACCAATGGCCAAAGCTTCAAGGTCACGTCCGGATAAACCGCCATAGGTAATAAACCCTTCGAATGAAATGACTCTGCCTTTAATTGCCCGGTATAAATCACCATCTTCTTTGATTCCGATTAAGCCTCCCATATTTACAATCGTATCCTTTTTAGCACTCATGGTAAAAGTGTCTGCATAACTAAACATTATTTTAATGATCTCTTTGATAGACATATTTTTACATTCTGCCTCGCGTTGTTTTATAAAAAAGGCATTTTCTGCATATCTAGCCGCATCAATGTTGAAAGTAATACCATATTTTTTGCAAATAGCAGATGTCTCTCTTACATTTGCCAAAGAAACCGGCTGTCCACCTGCAGAGTTATTGGTAATTGTCATAATTACAACACCAACATTCTCCGAACCATATTGAAGAATAAGTTGTTCTAACTTCCCGGTATCCATATTCCCTTTAAAAGGCAATCTTAAAGTAGGATCTGACGCTTCCTTTACAGTACAGTCAATCGCCCTGGCTCCTGCCAACTCTACATGTGCTCTTGTTGTATCAAAATGCATATTAGAAATAGAATATTTTCCCTCAGCTAACAAAAGCGGAAAAAGTACTTTTTCACCGGCACGTCCCTGATGTACAGGTTGTATATATTCATAACCAAAAATATCTTTGCCTGCTTCAATCAACTTATAATAACTGCTTGCACCAGCATAGGCTTCGTCACCTCTCATAATTCCTGCCCATTGTTCCTGGCTCATAGCATTGGTTCCACTATCTGTTAAAAGATCAATATAACATTCTTCTCCTGCTAAATAGAATACATTATACCTTGCTCTTTTAATTGCTTTCTCCCTTTCTTCCCTGGAAAGAACTTTTATATTTTCTACCATCTTGATTCTAAACGGCTCCGGAACATATTTTACTCCCATTTGTATTACCTCCTTTTATTTTTGAGTACTTTATGCCTATTTCACAATTTATAACTGTATCAAAAGCATTCTTCTCACGAGGCAATCATATCATTCTTTTATAAATATGAATAATATATATAGTTCATATCCCAGCTATTACTATTATTTATAACTAATATTAAATTCCTGAAACCGTTGTTCCAATATTTCAATAAAATTCAGCACGTCCACGGAAAGACTTTCTTCTTTTCTTTTAATCCACCCTATATTTACCTGTATATGGCAATTTGCAATTGGTATGGCTCTTACTCCAATCTGTTTTTCAATTTCTTTATCCCAAGCACTTTCTATACAAACCATATCCGTCATGCTCAAGAGTCTCAAACGCGTAGCATATTCATTAACAAACATCGTTTTTTCAAATTGAGTGAACGGGATTCCATCCACCTCAAATAAATAAGATAAATTAGAAAAATAATCGTCCGGTGATCTTATAATAGTACAATCTGCAAGCTGAGACATCTTTATAATCTCCTGATAATAAAAAGGACTGTTTTTTCCTACATGGGCATACCACGTATCGGCAGCAAACTCATGATATTCCAGTTTCTTTGTCTCCAATAAATACCGGACTTTATCTTTTTGAACATTGTTAACCTCTATAATGCCAATATCTGATTGAAGACTTGCCACACTTTCAATTATATCTTGTAATCTTTCTTCCCTTAATGTTATCTCAATGTATTGTTCCTTATTTCTATTATAAAATTCTCCTATGACTTGATATAATATATTACAGGGATAAGTAGCAACACATATGCAGCGGGGTATATCGTCAAACGAAATACTTTGAATCATATTGATTTGTTTTCGGATTACTTTTACATATTTGTATAATTTATATCCATCCTCTGTAAGTTTTACTCCTTTATTCGACCGCTCAAATATTTTAACATTCAATTCATTTTCCAGACTTCGGATAGCTTTGCTCAAATTAGGCTGACTAATATAAAGCGCTTGTGCAGCCTTATTCATGCTTTTTTTATCAGCCACCGTTTCAAAGAATATTAACTGTTGCAATTGTATCATAAATAACATCCTCTCAATTATACACAACTATAATTATCATAAATACCCTGTAAGATAACACAGTCTCTTTTTCGTGTCTATCTTGCAGGGTACCGTTAATTTAAACGTAATTCTTATGAAACTGATATGTTAATTTCAAAATTATATCCTATGAATTACTCAATGATAAATATCTGCTCTAATTTTGAAATATTTCCTGATGTTTTTTCAGACTTAATTGTGCCATTTGTACAAAGTATCACCGTAGTAGTGTCATATCCTGCGTCTGCAATACTCTTGGCTTCAAAACTGAGCAGTTCCTGGCCATAGCGTACCTTTTCCCCTTGTTTGACCTTTGGAGTAAAAAATTTCCCCTTCAATTCTACTGTATTTATACCCACATGAATCAATAATTCTTTCCCGGAACTTGTTCTCAAACCAATGGCGTGCCCCATAACTGCTTCAACAGTAGCTTCACAAGGCGCTACTACTTTTCCTTCCTCCGGAATAATAGCGACACCTTTACCGCAACTTCCGTTCGAAAAAGCCTCATCCTTTACATCAGATAATAATATTATTGTTCCTTTCATTGGACTTAAAATTATTAATTCATCAGCATTTATATCAGAAACAGGGTCATCTTCAAAACCTAAAATAAATGCGGCAGCCGCCGATACTAAGAAGGAAGCTGCAATACAAAGAGTGATAAGTAAAAGATTTGACATATTGCCATTTTTAGCATACACCGGAAGCGATGTAATACCAGGCATTACAAAGGCAAAACATTTTACACCCAATAAAATTGTAAGGAAACCACCAACACCATTACCAATCATTGCAGCAATTAATGGACGTTTTTTTCTCACATTAACAGTAAATAGAGCAGGTTCAGATATACCAATGAAAGCCGAAAAACTAGTTGAAAATGCAATTGCTTTTAATGTTTTACTTTTAGATTTTAAGCCCACTCCAAAAGCCGCACCGGATTCAGCCATGTTATGACAGAAGGATACTGGAAGAAGATAATCAAATCCCAACGTTGAAATGTTTTGCAGCTGAATTGGAGAGGTTGATTGGTGCATACCGCAAAGTACAATTAGCGGCATAAAAAAACCTAAAAGAAAACCTGCCAAAGGTCCAAACGTTTGAAATAACCATACAATTCCGCTTGCCAGTTTAATACCGCCTAAGGCACCGATAGGAGCCAGGAACAATAAAGTTACCGGTATTGTAATTACCAGAGAAATCATAGGTATCAAGACTAGTTTAAGCATATTAGGAATAACACGTTCCAGGAGCTTATAGATAATGCTTAAAAGAAGAACACCAAGAATAACAGGGAATACGGAGTCTGCATATTTAAAAATAGG
>JAATEU010000068.1 GCA_015655565.1 Clostridiales bacterium | reverse complement strand
ATGTGGGCCCGCGTGAAAGGCAAGACCGAAAATGCGTTGGCCAAAATGCGGTTTAAAGATCAGTATAACTTCAGGCCCGGTTTGATGAAACCACATCAGGATCAGGTACACCTCAAGGGTTATAACCGCTATATCCGGCTGCTTTACCCCATCATGAGCCTGTTTTTTACAGGCTGCAGCCTTTCGGAAATTGGTCAGGCAATGATTAATTCCGTTGAAAAAGGCTACCCGAAGAAAATTCTGGAAGCAAAGGATATTAAGCAACAGGCTAAAGAATGATCCTTTTGTCCAATCTCATAAATAAATAAAACATCATAAAATTACAATCAATGAAATTTAGCAGGGTATTTCTTCTGTATCGCTGTAGTGGCCTGGCTGCCGGTTGGCTAACATCCTTTTTACCCGGCGGGAATGTCTGTTTATAACCAATTGACATAAGGTTTTAGATTATGAAATAAAAAGTAAACCAGGCGCCCGCTGAAGAAGCAGGCATCGATGATTTACCTGGTGTCCCTTTATTTTCACTGGAAGAAATAACCACCTGATCTTAAAAACTTATATGCGCACAACACGAAGACCTTCTCCGGATAACAGCCGGCTTCATAATCCTGCCTATCAGCAACCATTTTCAATTAATTTTCATCAGCTTTAAAATCGCTGGTCAGTTTCATCTAATAAATGTATAAAATAATAATGAGAAAGTCCCATTCGATAAATGTTTATTGTCAGAATTTTATGATTCCTTTATAAATAGTATGCTATATTTTAAATATAATACCTGTTATTCTATGAATAACTACAGTCATTGTCAGGAAAAATGCCGATAAGTAACTTTCACACATCCTATATTTTATTGGGTTCCTGGTAGTGCTGTTTCCTGTGGAAATTATAATTAATTGCTAACGGCCCAAAAACTCGTTTTAGGCACAAATACCGTACAATCATTCTAACCATAGAATTAAAAAGAAATGGAGCCTCATGCTTCTGGCTAGCAGCAGTGGTGTCAGCCAGATAAAACCATAAGTAGTATAAAAAACATTTTAAACTACCGGACGGATACAATTTGCTTTTATCTGATTGCAGATGAAGCCCCGGGGTTTTGTTGATGCAGAATAAAACGATAATCAGTTCGCACCACATCCGCCAACGGACACACCGGCATTATAATACCTTTTTTGGCTTCTTTAATACCAGCCTGCCCATAATTAAACTAAATCCGGCATTATATTGCCGTATTCGCCATTTTTTTTAAAAATATTTCTTACTTTGCATCAAAACCGGCATTATGTTGCCTAATACAATAATAGCAATTGGTCAAACAATCAGCAAACGTCGTGAAGTTTTGAAAATAACACAGGATCGGTTATCCGCTATTTCCGGCGTTTCGCTAAGAACAATACGTGAGATAGAGCAAGGAACAGGAAATCCTTCATTGGAAACCTTGGATAAATTATTGGGTATTCTGGGCCTGGAATTAATAGTGCGCCTTAAAAACAAAGGATTACCTACACTGGGATTAATGGATTAATATGAAAGCACGGGTGAAATACAATGGTAAACTTGCCGGCATCCTGGAAAAGACACAACAGGGATACAGCTTCTCGTATAATAAAGCTTATGAACGCAGCGGTGGCAGGCCGGTAAGCATCACCATGCCTTTCAGCAAAAGTCCGTTTGAAAATAAAATGCTGTTCCCGGTCTTTATGAATCTTTTGAGCGAAGGATCTAATAAAAAAATGCAATGCAGACTTTTAAGAATTGCAGAAGACGATTATTTCAGTTTGTTGCTGGCAACGGCGAAATTTGAAACCATTGGTCCCTTAACTGTTGAACCTGTAGAAAATGAATTTGAATAATATACAATATTGCCCCTCCACGCTTGCATCAGGCTATCATACTTATAGCCCAAAAGCAATGAATGACCTGTTTGGCAGCCGGACTAAAAAAGTAAGCCACATCTTAACTTTTTCCGCTCCGGGAAAAGATTAATTGCAAACAAAAAAATATAATGAAAGCCGGAAAGGCATTTCAATCTCGGGCTTTCAGGAAAAATATTCCCTGTCTTTGAACAAAGATATACTGGAATTAGTAGACAAGGGCGGTCATTATATACTTAAACCTATTCCGGCGGAAAGGTTATTAATGTTAGATGATTTACCTGCAAACGAACACCTCACTATGCAGCTTGCGTCCCAGGTATATAACATTAATACGGCTGCTAATGGGATTATTTTCTTTAAGGATGGATCACCTGCCTATCTTACCAAGCGATTTGACTATAGAAAAGATGGCCTGAAATATCAGATAGAAGATTTTGCAACACTCATTGGTTTAACGCGCGAAGCCGATGGCGATGAATTTAAAATCAAAGCCAGTTATGCTGATATAGCTGCTGCTATTGACAAATTCGTACCGGCGGCCCTATTGGAGAAATTGAAATTCTTTGAGTTGGTGCTATTCAATTATGCTTTCAGCAATGGTGATGCACATTTGAAAAATTTTTCTTTAT
>JAATEU010000300.1 GCA_015655565.1 Clostridiales bacterium | reverse complement strand
GTGAAACCCAGAAACTGCATGTTGAAGAAATGTGGGAATGTCCGGATTTACTGGAACTTCCCGTAGATAATAACAGGGATAATACCGGATGGGTGTTCTGGTCCGCCGACGGGTATTATGTAGTGGGTACATTTGACGGCTACAGGTTTAGAGCTGAAAGTGAAGTATTGTCTGCTTACAGTACGAAACTGCCTTATGCGGCCCAGACTTATTCAGGAGTACAGGGAAGAACCGTCAGTGTTGCATGGCTCCGTATGAAAAATCACCGTGGCTGCTATTGCGGTTTAATGTCACTTCCCCTGGAATTGTCGTTAACGGCAGCAGACGGCCGGCTCCGGATAAAATTCCAGCCTGCAGAAGAATTCGGCATGCTGGAAACCGGTTATCAGACATTGCCGGAAAGCGGGCTTCGTCTGCAGGGAAAGCCGGTATGCATAAAACTTGAGTGGGAATCCGCTGCAGAAGGGGAAGAAAAGCTGCAGATTGGAAATACCGGAGTAACACTTGATTTTACTGCACATTGTATTACAATCAATACAAAAGAACCGGAAAGGGAAATCCTATATATTCCTTTTGGCAAGAGCGCTGCCCGGAATCTTCAATTTATTATTGATCAGGAAGTAATTGAGTTCCTTGGAAATGACGGAACTGTTTATGGTGCCGTTGAAGTGGAAGAAAACGTACTGGGACAATCCGTAATGCTGCAGCCGTCCGGGACTGCTGTTACAAAGGAATGGTGTGAACTGGCCGTATAAACTTTATCAAATAATAACAGGCAATGGCCTTGGGAAAAATAAATAGGTAGTTGTTGGTAATCTTAGAATATGATATTATAAAAATATCAATTTAAAACTTTCTATTTAAATTATAGGGACGGGGGTTCTTGTCGTGGTTACTATAAAAGATGTTGCAAAAGATGCCGGGGTTTCAGTTGGTACCGTATCAAAAGTACTTAATAATATATATGTTACTGAAGTAAATAAAGTAAAAGTTGAAGAAGCAATTAAAAAACTTGGGTATCATGTAAATACGTATGCCAGAGGATTAAAAACACAAAGAACCTATACCATAGCTATTATTGTGCCTGATCTTATTTGTCCTTTTTTTGCGCTGCTTGTAAATTATGTGGAACAGGCACTTTCAGAGATGAATTACAAATTATTAATTTGTAATTCACAATGTAAGAAAGAAAAAGAGATTGCTTATATCAATATGGCAAAACAAAACAAAGTAGATGGACTGATAAGCGTAACCTACAGTAACAGTGATGAATATCTGCGTGATGATTTACCGATTATCTCAATTGACCGGCATTTTAAATCTAAAGTGTGCTGTGTTTCCAGTGATAATTATCAGGGAGGCAGACTGGCGGCAGAAAAACTTATTGAAACAGGCAGTAGAAACATTGTATATATCAGAAGCGGTTCTAAAATAAGCGGTGAAACACTAAAAAGAGGAAGCGGTTTTATAGACGCTTGTGAAAAAACCGGAGTTCATTACCGCTGTCTGGAATTTGGAGAAGACACGACAATTGAAAAGGATGGTGAAACCAAAAACAAAATATGCCGGTATCTGGAACAATGTATGGATAATGGAAGCTTTTTGTATGATGGTATTTTTGCCAGCTCTGACTCTTTGGGGCAGATTATTATTGAAAAGCTTCAGGAAATGGGATTAAAAATACCGGAGGATGTCCAGGTAATCGGATATGATGGCCTCAGGGCTTTGAATGTAGGTAATTATCAATTATCCAGTATTGCACAGCCGGTACAGGACATAGCTGTTACCTGTGTTGATAATTTGATGAAACTAATTAACAAAGAGCCGGTGGAAGGGCTGACAATATTGCCGGTTTTTTTCGTGGACGGCGGGACTACAAAATAAGGGACATCCTGACCTGTTTTGGTTCATCCGGGATGCCGTGACTCAGGCGTTATAATCAAATCAATTCCCGAAAATGAGAATAATTATCATTAAGCGGGTTGATTCTTTAAGTCCTGCATGCTACTATTAAACTTGGTTAGTAATTGCTAACTGCGTGAATAAATCATTGTGATGGCTCCTCATGTATTTAAGCGTTGCTTCCGCTTATAATGAGGAGTTGTTCCTTGATAAGGAAAAAAAGGAGGTAAATTTAAATGAGTTATTTAAAAATTAGTAAAGTTATCGGAAGAGAAATTATTGATTCAAGAGGCAATCCTACCGTGGAGGCCGAAGTGGTTTTATCGGACGGGACAACAGGCATCGGTGCAGCTCCCAGCGGAGCCTCCACCGGAATATTTGAAGCCTTGGAGCTTAGGGATGATGATAAGTCCAGGTTTGGCGGCAAAGGTGTTAAAAAAGCAGTTGAAAACATAAATACCCATATCAACAATGTATTAGAAGGCAAGTATGCATTGGATATTTATGCTATTGACAAAGCAATGATTGCTGAGGACGGTACAAAGGATAAATCCAGACTGGGTGCAAATGCAATTTTAGCCGTTTCAATTGCAGCAGCAAGAGCAGCAGCAAAAGCTCTTAATATCCCCTTATATAGATTTTTAGGCGGTGTAAATGGTAATGTTCTTCCCGTCCCTATGATGAATATCTTAAATGGCGGTGCTCATGCGGCAAATACGGTTGATGTGCAGGAATTCATGATTATGCCGGTTGGTGCCGGCAATTTCAGGGATGGATTAAGGTGGTGTACGGAAGTATTTCATACTTTGGCAGGAATCCTGAAGTCGAAGGGACTCACTACCTCTGTTGGTGATGAGGGTGGCTTTGCGCCTGATTTAGCCAGTGATGAGGAAGCGATTGAATTAATTCTTGAAGCGGTAAAAAAAGCGGGGTATAAGCCGGGTAAAGATTTTGTACTTGCTATGGATGCAGCCTCCAGTGAATGGAAAGGCGATGGAACAGGTTCTTATTTAATGCCAAAGAGCGGCAAGAAGTTTACTTCAAATGAGCTGATTGAACATTGGAAATTATTATGTGGTAAATATCCGATTTACTCCATTGAAGATGCATTGGATGAAGAAGACTGGGAGGGCTGGAAACTCCTTACAAGAGAACTTGGTGATAAAGTCCAGTTAGTGGGAGATGATTTATTTGTAACAAACACGGAGAGACTCAGTAAAGGCATTAAGTCAGGATGCGGTAATTCCATTCTGATTAAATTGAATCAAATCGGTTCTGTTTCAGAAACCCTGGAAGCTATCAAGATGGCTCATAAGGCAGGATATACGGCTATAGTTTCCCACCGTTCCGGAGAAACAGAGGATACGACGATTGCGGACCTGGCAGTTGCACTTAATTCAGCGCAGATTAAGACAGGTGCACCAAGCAGAAGTGAACGTGTAGCAAAATATAACCAGCTCCTCAGGATTGAGGAAGAACTGGGAGAAGGTTCAAAATACCTGGGAACAGGTGCTTTTAATATTACGAGATAGAATATTTGGAAACAAATAAAAGGTGGATGGGGACCATGCAGAATTGCTGCAGGTTCCTTTTCTTTTAACAAAATAATACACCTGCCCATACCCAACTGTGCGGGAAAAGGACGCAAGGTGAATAGGAGGATTGAGCCGAGTGAAGGTCAGCCATATAATATATAAGGTAAACAACCTGTATCAGGCTGTGGAAGAATTTAAAAGCAAGGGTTTTGAGGTGGAATTTGGATCAAAGAAAAACCCTTATAATGCAATTATTTATTTTTCTGACGGCCCGTATTTAGAACTGCTTGCTTCAACCGGAATGCCGGAAATTATGAAAAAATTATTATGCATTTTTGGGAAAAGAAGGTTTGCAGATCGTTTGGACTATTGGGATAACCATGAGGGTGGCCCGTGTGGGGTCGCACTTGAAAACTATAAAGAAGATCTGAAGGAAGAAAAGAGTGTATTGGAAAAATATAAACTGGGTTATTTCCAAATGCAGTCACGAAGAAATGATACGAAAGGAAGAAAATTACGGTTTACATGCCTGTTCCCTGACGAATTGCAGATTCCGTTTTTTATTACCTATTTTAACATTGACCCCAAACCCAAGAATTTTATACATCCCAACGGTGTAAGAAGAATAAAGAACATATCCTTCGGAACAAAGGAAGAATTCATACCAATTATTAAGCAACTGTGTGATGATGCTGTACTGACTTTGTTTTTAGGGAGCGGAATTAGAGATTTAGAGTTTGAATATGAGGCC
>JAATEU010000165.1 GCA_015655565.1 Clostridiales bacterium | reverse complement strand
TGGGACCTATAGGGCTCGAACCTATGACCCTCTGCTTGTAAGGCAGATGCTCTCCCAGCTGAGCTAAGATCCCATTTATAACTGCTTCTCAACAGGTACTTTATTATTATATTTAGGAAACCTATTTTTGTCAAGCACTTTTATTAAAATTCAGGTCTAAAAACCTCATCAACCTCATCCAGGCTATTTAAGCACATCACAACCCAAATATTGATTTCATATTTTATTATTCTTCTGATAAATGATTGTCATCCGGTAAGTCTAATTTAGACTTTTAAACTGATATGGCGTATTATGTTTGATATCCATAATATAAACTTAACAGGGGGGCCGGGTAACAATCATAAATTACCCGGCCCGAATCCCATGGGGATTAAATCCTCTAAGGTATAAATCCAGTAATCTTCTTCCGATTCAGCCAGTATAACCAAAAAGCTTTTTGGATTACAGAATTCCATCATAACTTGGCGGCATACCCCGCATGGCGGACAATAGCCGGATATTTTTCCATCTTTCCCTCCAACAATTGCTATGGCCTGGAATTCTTTTTTCCCTTCACTTACTGCCTTAAAAAAAGCAGTCCGCTCAGCGCAATTTGTCGGGGAATAGGCGGCATTTTCGATATTACAGCCGGTATATATTTTTAAATCCTTTGTAAGCAGTGCTGCACCTACCTTAAAACCAGAGTATGGAGAATAAGAATATAAAAGACTGTGAAGGGCTTCCCGGATTAACTGCTTACAAGTATCATCCTTTAAAGTTTGTACCGGTTTTTCTCCATTTTTTTTCCGGATCAATCCTCCCTGTTCCCTGCAAACCAGCTGATTTGTTTCTGAATGATTAATCTCTGTGTTCATATACCCACTCCTTTTATTATTTGACTTGATAAAGTATTATAATTGATTTTTTATGATTTTAAAGACCTTCTCTCCTATGATGGTAAACCGTCAGGCTTTATTCCCAGTATAAAAAAATGGTAACTATTCAGTCATACCGACTGAAAGTTTATTATCAATGAATTAAATAATGAATTACCGATTTATTAGTGCATAAGAATTATGCCTCCAATACTACGAATCAATAATATTTTATCATATAATCTAAAAAATTTAAATAGTATAAGTAAAACTTTGCTGTTCTGGTATTACAGTTCAGTTATAGATATCTGAGGTGTTTTTTGTGAGCAAAGGTCACAAAAAAACCGAGTTTTGCAGGTGCGAAGTAACTGACCGCTTGATTTTAGTATAATCCGGCCCATGGTTTTTAGCGCAGGGTAAAATTCGGCGGTAATGCGGTGGCATTTTAACGGCGCAATGCCAAGATGGAAAGAAAATAGGACTGTTGAAAATGCAAAATATACTCTTTAAAAAAGCAGTATATTTTTTTCAACAGCCCATCAATTTGAATGACTTCTTGTATATGCTAAAAAAGCTTGTCTGAAATTTTCTTCTATGAGGCAGTAAAAATTTATAATTTGCTGCGTTTGTAGGAGAACATAGTACATATATTTAATTTTTAACCCCATAATTAATATTTTAAACATGCTTATTTTAGTTCTTGTCAGCACCCTGAATAAAATTAATGAAATGTCCAATTACCGGAATCCTTAAAATTATTCTTCCATATATTAAATTGCTTCACGGTTACCTGATAATCTCTTTCTCCCTGTAACACCAAAACCGGAACAGCTGTATTTTTAGCAGCCTTAATTGGATTATATTTATTTAAGTCAATCCAATAATCCTTATAAGCTCCTAATATGATTTTCTTTTCCGGAATCTCCCCAGGTGCATCCAAAAGACGGATCCGGTTCTTAACGGTTTGAATCCGCTTCTGTTCTTTCTCCGTAACCGTTCCATCTTAAATTGCTAAAAACTTAAATTGCTCCATTAAATATTCTTTCATATGTTCTGCCGGCCCAGCCATGATAATAAAGCCGGCCGCATCTGTTAAATCCTCTGCTATACGGGGTATTGCATACTCTCCCAGGCTGTGCCCCAGGATCTTATAACTTTAACACAGGACTATTTTACCATAGAAAACATAAAGTTACAATAAAATACATGATATATTTTTATTATTAAAAATATTTACCTTCCGGAACATTTTCATTTATTAGGGCTTGTAAACATAGTATTCCCATGATAATATATTCAATAAGACTCAATCATTTTATAATAATAGGAGGTTTTTATGAAAATATCAACAAAAGGACGTTATGCCCTTCGTTTAATGTTAGATCTGGCA
>JAATEU010000497.1 GCA_015655565.1 Clostridiales bacterium | reverse complement strand
CGGACGGCAAGATTGCGGCGATATTAATTAAGGAGTCTATTAAAGCGGAAAATATCCGGGTTTTAATTAAGACGGATAATTTTGAAGATATATATCATAAAAAGGTGCAGTTAACGGCTGACCGGGAATTTACAGTTACCGTCGGAGAGGAAAAGAAAACTTATAAAGCCGGTAAAAAACTTACCCTTACACCGGAGGATGAATTACTGAAACAGGGACGGATCCATATTGAAACAAAATCGGAAAACGGTAAAATTGAACTGCTTTCCGTAAACCGGTCCAGTGGCAACCCTGCATACCGGGGTGCTATTGAAATTGCAGTAACCGACGGCGGACTGATTATAATAAATGATCTGTCTATAGAAGAGTATCTTTACGCGGTAATTCCCAGCGAGATGCCGACGAATTATGGATTAGAGGCTTTAAAGGTACAGGCTGTCTGTGCCAGGAGCTATGCATACAATCAGCTGTTTGCCAACGGGTATAGTGAATATGGGGCCCATGTGGATGACAGTGTTAATTATCAGGTATATAACAACATAGCTGAAAATGAGAATTCCATCCTGGCAGTAAAGGATACTTACGGTAAGGTTATTGAATATAAGGATGCCGTGATTACCGCATATTATTTTTCCACCTCCTGCGGCCATACGGCTTCCCTGAACGAGGTGTGGGGGAATACCTATGAAGCGGATTATCTTGTTGGAAAGCTGCAGATTGTCTATGATTTAGCAGATGGGGAAGCCGTATATGCTTCAACGGGGGCAGGGGATAATATGGATTTATCTTCGGAAGCTGCTTTTGACAGCTTTATACAGGAACCGCCGGAGGATACCTATGACAGTGAATTTGCATGGTATCGATGGAAGGTTACCGTTTCAAAAGAGGACCTAAAGAAATCAATTGATAAAAGCTTATCGAACCGGTACAATGCGAATCCGGCCTTAATCCAGACACTGGTTGCAGGGAAGGTGGATGCCGAACCCAAGTATGAAAGTAAACCGGTTAGTACCATAGGAACCGTTAAGGATGTGCTGATAGGAAAGAGGGAAAAGAGCGGAATTTTATCTGAAGTCATATTGGCCGGTACGGAAGGTACCGTTAAAGTACAGTCGGAATATAATATCCGTACCTTACTGGCTCCTGTTAATGATGATGTAACCAGGCAGGATGACAGCATTGTATCTGATTTAAGTATGCTGCCAAGTGCATTTTTTGTTATGGATAAAAGTTATAAGAATATTACTTTCCAGGGCGGCGGATATGGCCACGGTGTCGGTATGAGCCAGAATGGGGCGAAAGCCATGGCTGATTCCGGCAAGGAGTATGAGGAAATCATAAAACATTATTATACCGGAGTTGAGATAGGATTTATTTATTAAATCATAATTAAGCGGAAATATATTTTCATATGTGGAATATCCGCTCTGACTATAAATGCACGCCCCGGCGTCATAGTTTATTTCCTGCTGCTATTTTAAGGCTTATTTGTATTTTCCTGAATTGGAACCTGTTCCGCCGGATACTATATTACGATTATTTTTATAGTCTTTCCTGTGTTTAAAGAGATATTTTAAGTAATAAATTAAATCTCCGGAGGATAGTACAACATTAATTTCACCGCCGATGAAAAGTATATACATACAGAAATAAAACCATAACATAAACAATACAATCGCTGTCAGGCTGCCGTACATATTGGAATAATTATTCATATTATCAATATAAAAGGAATATAAATAAGAGAAGCCCATCCACCCGGCTGCCGAAACCAGGGCACCGGGAAGTTCCTTGTAAATACTGGTGGAACGGTTGGGAATCACCATGTACATAAGCAAAAAGAATAGAGTTAAAATAAGCAACCCCGCTATGGTACGGATACTGATTATGATAAGGGCAAGATTGCTTAACATCGGAATTTTGCTTTCTATCCAGATATATAAGCGGTTACCGAAAACTAATATAGCTAAAGTAATAATTATCATAACAGCAAAAACAAAAGTATATATGGAAGAAATAATACGAAGTTTAAGGTAACTTCTGGTTTCCTTTATACCATAAACTGAATTTAAACCGCTTACAATAGCCAGAATCCCCCGGGACGCTGACCAGAGTGCTGAAATAGCCGTAATTGAGATTATGGTACCGGAGGCTTTTTTATAGATTTCCGTTATGATGCCGGCTATTAAGGAATTAATGCTGCTGGGGAAAATCTGTGTTAACGTAGTCCGTAAAGTTTCTTCGGTAATGGGAAGATACTGAAGCAGGGTTAATAATAACATAATAAAAGGAAAAAATGATATAATTACGAAAAAAGCTGCCTGTGCTGAAAATGCCGAAACAAAATCATCCCGGATTTTTCTGTTAAATGCTTGAATAATTTTATAAATTGAAACCGCAATTTTCATAGGGTACCTCGCCGGACATTCCACCGCAAAAGTGTAATATCGTGATTATATTTTAGTATATGTAATGAAACAGGGCCTTAGTCTAAAGACAAGTTAACTTCATAAAATTATACCATTATTTAGAAGAAAAGTGTATAAAAATTTTTTCTATATAATTTTTAGTTCGCCGTGATGCTAAAATCGATCCTTGACAACACAGAATATTATGCTAAAATGTATTTATATATGTGAAAGGCTGTGAAGGTGTAATGCATATCGCATACGAGATAATTATTTCCTGGCAGAGAGAGGAAGTGACCGGCTGAAAGCTTCCTTAAGTTCGGATAATTATTGATTTTCCCACCGGAGCCTCATCTTTGAACCAAAATAGTAGGGGATGACGTTACTGCACGTTACGCATGAACTTAAGTGCTTATGTAATAAGATTACAGGTTTCAATACTTGTAAGAGTATTGCATAGGAATTAGGGTGGTACCGCGGAAAAGGCATAGGTTTTGTGTCATTGACATACAGAGCCCGTGCATTTATCATGTATGATATTTACTCCGTCCCTGTTTTTACGGGGACGGTTTTTTTTATGTCTTGATTTTCTGTTTAAGCGGGCAGTTATTTTTGTTTAACCTGTAAGACATGAAAGCCGGTCACAGCCGGTTTTATAAACCTCATTTCATAATGGGGTCACGACCGTTAAAAAAGAAAGGAGATTATCACCATGAAAGAAAAATTAAAAGCCATTGTGGATGAAGCGTTAGAAAAAATAAAGGCTTCAAAGGAATTAGACAAATTAAATGAAATCAGAGTCGCATTTTTAGGCAAAAAAGGTGAGCTGACCGAAATCTTAAAGGCTATGAAGGATGTAGCACCGGAGGACAGGCCGGCAATCGGGCAACTGGTTAATGAGGCCAGGACCGTACTGGAAGAAGAACTTGACAAAAAAAAGAATTACTTTGCCAGGAAATTAAGAGAAGAACAAATCAGTAAGGAAACCATAGATGTTACCCTTCCGGCCAGAAAACCAATGGTAGGACACCGTCATCCGAACTCCGTTGCCCTGGAGGAGGTTGAGAGAATATTCGTAGGAATGGGGTATGAAGTAGTGGAAGGGCCTGAGGTAGAATACGATTATTATAATTTTGAAGCCTTAAACATTCCGGCAAACCATCCGGCAAAGGATGAACAGGATACCTTCTATATTACCGGGGATATTTTATTAAGGACACAGACCTCACCGGTTCAGGTAAGGGTTATGGAACAGGGCAGGCTCCCTATCCGTATCCTGGCACCGGGCAGGGTATTCCGCTCCGATGAAGTAGATGCGACCCATTCTCCAAGTTTTCACCAGATTGAAGGACTGGTTATTGATAAAAATATTACTTTTGCAGATTTAAAGGGAACCCTTGCGGAGTTTGCCAGGCAGCTATTTGGCGAAAATACCAGGGTAAAGTTCAGGCCTCATCATTTCCCGTTTACGGAGCCCAGTGCAGAGGTAGATGTTACGTGTTTTAAATGCGGAGCCAAGGGCTGCCGTTTCTGTAAAGGCTCCGGCTGGATTGAAATTTTAGGCTGTGGTATGGTACATCCGAAAGTGCTTAAGATGAGCGGCATTGATCCGGATCAATATTCAGGCTTTGCATTTGGGGTGGGACTGGAACGTATCGCCTTGTTGAAATACGAAATTGACGATATGAGATTACTGTATGAGAATGACATCCGTTTCCTAAAGCAGTTTTAAGGAGAGGTTTCGGCTATGCCGTGGGAAGCAATATATCAAGATTTAAAGCCAAAATAAGTGCGTTTTTACTTGTTTTGTTCACATCAACGTAACTTACAGTCGGTACGGCCGAATAGTTACCGAAATATTCATATAGGAGGTTTAATGAGATGAATACACCATTATCATGGATTAAAGCATATGTACCGGACCTTGATGTAACGGCACAGGAATATACCGACGGCATGACGTTAAGCGGTACAAAAGTGGAAGGTTATGAACGGCTGGATGCAGATTTAGATAAAATTGTGATAGGCAAGATTTTAAAAATAGACAGACACCCGGATGCGGATAAATTAATTGTATGTCTGGTACAGGTTACGGCAGAAGGTGATACGGTGCAGATCGTAACCGGGGCCCCCAATGTAAAAGAAGGGGATATTGTACCGGTTGTGTTAGACGGGGGACGTGTTGCCGGGGGTCATGACGGCAATAAGACACCCGGAGGAATCAAGATTAAGAAAGGTAAGCTTCGTGGAGTGGAATCCTGTGGTATGATGTGTTCCATTGAAGAATTAGGTTCCGGTAAGGATATGTATCCGGATGCACCGGATAACGGAATCTATATTTTCAGTGACAATCCTGCATATGACGGCATTAATATCGGCTCCAGTGCAATTAAGGCACTTGGATTGGACGATGTCGTATTTGAATATGAGATAACTTCAAACCGTGTGGATTGTTTTGGCGTATTGGGTATTGCACGGGAAGCAGCAGCAACCTTCGGAAAAAGTTTTCATCCTCCGGTTGTGAAGGTTTCCGGCAATAAGGAAAAAGCAAGTGATTATATATCCGTAGAAATAGAAGATAAAGACCTTTGCAGCCGTTATGCTGCCAGGATTGTTAAAAATATTAAGCTTGCCCCGTCTCCTTTATGGATGCAGAGAAGACTGGCTGCCTGCGGAATCCGTCCAATCAACAACCTGGTTGATATCACCAATTATGTTATGGAGGAATACTCCCAGCCCATGCATGCTTATGATTTGGATTTAGTGGAAGGCAGGAAAATCATAGTCAGGAGGGGGAAGGAAGGAGAAGAGTTCCAGACACTGGACGGACAGGTAAGAAAAGTTGACACCTCTGTCCTGATGATATGTGATGCTGAGAAACCGGTTGGTATTGCCGGTATTATGGGTGGAGAGAATTCCAAGATTACGGATGAGATTAAGACCTTATTATTTGAAGCGGCCTGCTTTGATGGGACCAATATCCGTTTGTCCGGTAAAAAGCTTGGACTTAGGACCGATGCAGCCGCCAAATTCGAAAAGGGCTTAGATCCCAATACTGCCATGGAGGCTATAAACCGTGCCTGCCAGTTAATTGAAGAATTAGGCGCCGGAGAAGTAGTAGGCGGAGCCGTAGATGTATATTCCGAAGTAAGACAATCAAGAAGGGTACCTTTTAGTGCGG
>JAATEU010000506.1 GCA_015655565.1 Clostridiales bacterium | reverse complement strand
TACCGAGTTTAAGATTGCCCTGGATCCATATCCTGCCGTAATTATAATCTTATCTCCCTCATAGACATTTCCCCTTGCGGTGATAACACCTTTTGCCCTTCCTTTATGCAATTTGACGGATAATACCTTTTCACCGGTAATAAATCCGGCTCCCAGCTCCCTGGCCCTTTTATAAAAAGCTAATGTCGTCATTAAAGCATTCGCATGCCCATCACTGGGGCAGTAACAGGAAGCAATTATTTCAGCCGAGACCAAAGGGCACATTTCCCTAGTTTCAGCCTGGCTTAGCATTCTAAGTTCCAGTCCTTTTTTAAGATTCTGCTCTACTACTTTTTTATAAAATTCTACTCCTCGTTCATCTTTCGCAAATTTCATATTACCTGCCTGATGATATTCTATATCGGTTCCCAGTTCTTCCGAAAGATGCGGCCAGATGTTCTGAATTCCGTACATTGCCAACGGCAGTTCCCTGTTATCCCGGCCGGATTGCCTGACTCCTCCGCCATTACGGCTGGAACCGCCATGACCTATTATCTCATCCTCTAATACAATGACGGAACAGCCTTTTTTTCTAAGATAATAAGCGGTGGCATTTCCCATCACGCCGCCGCCTGCAATAATTACATCTGCACACCGGTTACTCATTTTTACACCCATCTTTCATTTTTTATATTTTCTTTTAACCTTATTTATCCCCTTTCCGTAAACCTTCATTTCAACAGGTCTTACCGGGACTCTTGCCGTATTGTCGGCAATGGATAACGGTATAGCACCAAGTTCTTTTGCAATCATACCCTTTATCATTCTGGAACAGGTTTGTCCCTGACATAGTCCCATTCCTGCTCTGGTATACCTTTTTATTTCTGTCATTGTCCACATTCCATCATAAATTGCTTTCCGTATTTCACCTTTTGTTATTTCTTCACATCTGCAAATTATCATATTATCACCCGGCATCGCAACAAATTCTCCAATGTTTGACGACCTATCTAAATATTCTGCCATAATCATCACTCCTCACATAAATATTGAACAAAGAGTCTGTCTTGCCAGACTCCGGCGCCGGCGCGCTGTCACTTCACGGCGAACGCAGGAAGATTTCGCAAAAGTTCCCGGCAGTTTCCTATAAAGTAAAAAACCGGGCACTCATAGCAAATTCGGCCGGTACTTTCATCGTTAACAGTGCCGTATGGTCAAATGCCCCGGCTGTTTTTAAATCTATGATTTCTGCTTCACATATTCTGCTGCCGCTTCGATCCAAAGCAATTCCCTTCTCTCCTTTTTCCGGATAAGGAAGAAATTCATAGGGAAGGGTTATGGAAGCAAAACCCCTTTCACTCTCTTCATTCAGCAGGAAGATAGCCTGACCGGAACAGGAAGCCACACACATTCCGCAGTTTGTACACTTGCTGCCTTCAACTGCAATGGGCAGTGCGGTAATATTTTCGCCGATTGAAATACAGTTAAATTTACATGCCGTCTGACATGGGTTGCAAGGTATGTTCTGGGTACATTCGATTACCGGATGAACGCCTGCCTTTTTCTTAGCTCCCGGAAATTTAACTATTTCTTCTTCCAGTAAATAGCCTTTTCTTAACAAGCTATTTGACAAAGGTATACCCTCATCGGTAGCCGTCCTGTCCTTTCCGCCTTTGTTCTCTTTGCAAAACATCCCCTGCCTCAGTTGATTCAGTGACTCTTTTAAGACTTTATATTTTTCTTCAAATTCTTCCTTTGTAATAAAACCCTCTCTTAATGCACCGGCTGCGCCTGCAATTCTGCCGCCAATCATGGCTGAACTTGCCTCTTCAATACCTGCCACGTCGCCTGCTGCAAATATACCGGAAACACTTGTTTCCCCATATTCATTGCACACAGGAACCAAACCGCCCATTTCTTTCATTTCACATCCGGCAATACGCAATAACTGGGACATGGGGGATAACCCTACCGCCATACAAATCGTATCAACTTCAAAATGTTTCTCCGTTCCTTTTACCGGCTGAAATTTAGAATCTACTTCAACTACAGTGGCTCCGGTTACAAATTCTTCTCCTTCTGCTTTCAGTATGGTGCGGGACAGCAAAATCGGTACACCGGTTCTGGCTATTTTTGACGCATGGACACCATATCCGCCGATTTCAGGAGCTGCATCAATAATAGCGGCTACTTCAACACCCGCCTGCAATAACTGATAGCTGACAACCAGACCTACATTCCCGCTGCCTACCATAAGTACTTTTTTACCGGGCAGAACTCCATGT
>JAATEU010000208.1 GCA_015655565.1 Clostridiales bacterium | reverse complement strand
ACTAAAACATTGGATAAATTATAATCCTCCGGTATTAATTGTATGTTTTCTTTTAAAATTCCAGCCTGCATCAGCCGGAACGGTGTATTGGCATCTGTTACGGATACGTGAAAACAGACCTGTAATACAAATTTTAAGGTTTTCGTAACAAATAATCTGGACAGACCGTCCTGACGTCCTTTTCTATTGCCGATAACCATGGCATACCTGTCGCGGAGTTCCCAAAATTTCCAGAATTCTTCCGGCAAGGTCTGCCCGTCGGAATCCGTCTGGAAGATATAGTCGGCCCCTTCCTTAATCCCGTAATGGTATCCGTACAAAACCGTTGCGCCATGCCCGCCGTTTGGTTTTGTTACTGGCTGAAAGGCAGGCCTTGTTTTTGCTTCCTGTTTCATGATGGAATAAGTGGCATCCTTACTTCCGTCATCTATAATAACCAGCTTGCTGCCATTACCGATTTTATCAGCTACTGCATACCAGTCATTGATTACATTCCGAATATTTTCTTCTTCATTGTAAGCTGGAATTACAATATATAGTTTATCCATTAAAACCTCCATGAAAGATATCAAGGGCACGTCTTACGACGGCATCCATATTATAGTAACGGTATTCTGCAAGTCTGCCTAAGAATATTACCTTCTTCTCCCTCTTAATTTCCGCCTGATATAAGTTAAATTGTTCCTTGCATTCTTTTGTCGGAAACGGATAATAAGGCTCGCCATCACTGCAGGGGTATTCTTTTAGTATGGTTGTCATTTTATGGTCCTGTCCGGTTAATTTCTTAAATTCCGTTATCCGGGTAAAGTCATAATCATTAGGGTAATTTACAACCGGAGCCGGCTGATATTCCTCCCTGTTAAAAGTTTCAAAAACAAAATCAATGCTCCTGTATGCCATTTCCCCATATTTATAATTGTAATAGTAGTCCGCAGGACCGGTATATACTAATTTATCGTATTGCAAATCCTCAATTACTTCTTTATAATCCGTATTCAGCAAGATTTTAATTTTTTTATTTGCTATCATTTTTTCACACATTTTAGTAAAACCATACTTAGGCATTCCCTGATACCGGTCATTAAAGTATCTGGTATCACGGTTTAAGCGGATTGGAATCCTTGAGATGACGGAAGTATCTATTTCTCCCGGATCAATACCCCATTGCTTTTTTGTATAGGTTTCAAATATCTTTTGATAAATATCGGTTCCTACCTTGCTTAGTGCTACATCTTTGCTTGTTTTAATTTCGTTTATGGGAAGTGCCTGCTTTTTTAAAAATTCTTCCACCTCATTGCAGGACAGATTCAGATTATAAAGCTTATTAATGGTTTCCACCGTAATAGGCATGGGTATCAGATTTCCGTCCACATAAGTTAATACCCTGTGCCAAAAATCATTCCAGGCTGTAAACCGGCTTAAGTATCGGTATACCTCCCTGTCATTTGTATGAAAGATATGGGGGCCGTAATTATGAATTAAAATTCCTTCTTCATTGTAGGAGTCATACACATTACCGCCTATATGACTTCTCTTTTCAATAATTAAAACCTTTTCCTCCAATACATTGGCAATTCTCTCTGCAACTGTTAATCCGGCAAGGCCTGCTCCAACTACAATATACTTATAATTCATAATAATCTCCTTAATTCCATATTTTTAAATGAACTCCCACGGCATAATAAAACCGCCGTCCCGCCTGCTGCCCGGCATAAGATACTCGTCTTTTATATATCATGGCTCAATCAGGAAGTAAAAAATATTTTTTCACACTTTGCGACATGGCTGCCTCCAGCAGCCGCAAATGGCGCATAAAAATCTGGAGAAATATGATAATAAAGTCCCTCCGGCTTTATTATCATATTTCCAAAGAAACTACTTTGCAGTTTCTTTTTCACACTTCCAAACATGCCGGGGCGCCTTCAAATCATCAGGACATTGAGCCTAGGGCTTGCAGACCCATAGAATCTGCTTCTATTTGAAGAATACATTTGGTTGATGATGAGCAAATATTTGTAAATCATCATAATTCTTATTATTGTTTGTTAAATTTACCCAATTCAATGTTTTCAATTTTACACTTGTTTAAATAGGAAGCTTCGTATCATACACGGAAGTGGTCCATTCACCTTCCCCTTCCTGATAAACACAGACATAAGCATTCCTGATATTTTCTTCATTCAGTTCATACGCTTCGCTATAACGGTTTTCATAATCAACAATGATAAACCTTATATTATTCTGACTAACCAGGGTTTTAAGCTCTTTTGGGGTATCTGCTTCATACATAAGCTTTACCTGCTCATCCCTTGCCTCCGTATCATAACCGGCAGACCAGGCATAATACTGCCAGCCCTGGAATAACATGGCACCTCCGAGCACTACCTGGTTCAGGGCATAATTTGAGGTCAAAAAGATATCCCTGGAATCGGAATTATTTTCAATCCATTTCGTTAAATCATCCTCTAAATCCAAAACAACTGCCGTATCCGGCTGATTCTTACGTAATACGGTAGTAAAATCATATAAGCCGGTACCGGTTAAGGCAATCGTTAACAGAATGCAGCCCAATTTAAACCAAACATCCTGTTTTTCAAACATTCGGACTAAAAAATCAGCCGCAAAGATACCAAGCAGCATTACCGACAGCATGATATATTTATGATTCACCGTAACATCCACGGTCAACGAGAAAGTAAAGGCCAATAGCATGGGCAGAAAAAAGGCTGCCATAAGGTACCGCTTCACTCCCTTTTCCGTCAGGAAAGCTGCAAATAATACAAAGGGAAGAATTCCTAACAGCTTTTTTAAATAAGCTGCAGCTCCAGGCAAGGTTGGGTTTTCCGATATAAAACCGAAATAAAATTGTGGTGATATGGAATCGCCCTTAATAAAAAAACCGGTCTGCAAGACTGCCAGAATAACTGTAATTACCGCCATAATCAATAACTCCGACCGCCGGACGGAACCTATCCCAATCACAAAAAGCACCGCCAAAGCTACTATTAATACCGCACCATTCCAGAAGGCAACAGCTCCAAGCAAAACACCTGCTGCCATGGCTGATTTAACCTCTCCGGCCCTCCAGCCTTCTTTCGTAAAAAACCAGGTTTTTAAGCTTCTGTCCGGTATTTCAAACCGTTCATAGATATGGGGCAGAAACATCAGTATTACAAGAAGCATAACCGTTATGGAAAATGCAAAATGCCGCTGATTGCAATAAACATTCAGATTCCACAAGCCCCAATTTTCATTGGTTGTATAACCTATAAATTCCGTATTCTGAAAGAGTGCCTGCCAAATATCCGTACCCTTTGGAAGCTGGGACAAAAAGGTAAATAAACTTTCCGAACTGCGGAATGCAAACAAAAGGCAGGTTAAATAACCAACTGCTCTTTTCCCCGATATCTTAACTGCCGCCGTATATAACAGCATAAAAGCGGTAATAAAGCTGATTATGCTGGGTATGTTAAAGGCATAATCCAAACCCAGTCCAAGATATTCTAAATTACCAACCATAAACTGAAACATAAAATGATAACGGATATCCTCACCTGCAAAATGGGAATACATGGTCGGAAAATTACTGCCTGCGGAAAAAGAACGTATCATGCCTATATGCGGTGAAAAATCACTGAATACGGAATTTCCTACATATAATTGACCGCCTCTGCTAAAAAAGGTTGTCCACATAAGCAAGGATGCCAAGGTAAAAACCAAAACCAGGAGAATGATTTCACCCACAGTTAGTTTATAGTTATGGTCCTGTCCTTCCCCTTCCCCTTTTCCTTTCCTTTTATTATGACTTATATAAGTCAGATAAATCATCAGGGATATGAGAAAAAATAAGGGCATTACAATCAGATTCGCTGTTTTTAAAGGCGCCTGGTTATTTCTTAAGAGGTAAGCTGCGATATAAGTTGCCCATGTAACACTTAAGGTACCCGTCACATACCAGGCCGGCAATAAAACAAAATATGGATTTATCCGAATTTTTCTTCCATCATAAGTATTTTCAGTTAATTGAATTAATCCGGGAAAAGCCATGCTGCATATCATGCAGCCGGTAAAGAAGCATACAAGAATGTATATCATTCCTAACATAGCTCTTCTCCTTCCTTAATACACTTTGCAATTAAATATCGCGGTCTTGCTTTTACCTCATGATAGATTTTTGTTAAATAGACACCGATAATACCTAAACTTATCATAACAGAACTTCCAATAATTAATTGAAGCAGTATGACGGTTGTAAACCCATCTATCGCCCGCCCTGATAATTTCATATAGATTGTTTGAATCCCAATTATAAAAAACAGGATGAACAATATAAGCCCCAGCAAGGTTATAAAGTGCAAAGGCACGGTTGTATATGAGGTAATGGCATTGACAGCCAGTTTAACCAGATGTATTAAGGACCATTTACTTTTGCCGTTAACTCGCTCCTTAACATCAAAACCTATTTGTTTTCTTGAAAATCCAACCCACGCGGACATACCACGAAAAAATGT
>JAATEU010000032.1 GCA_015655565.1 Clostridiales bacterium | reverse complement strand
GGCACATTTTTCGAGAGTCTTTAAAAAAAATATGGGGATCTCTGCGAACGAATACCGCAATACGATTTCTGTCGGGGAAATAAAATCGGGGAATTAGTCTTTAATTTTTTAATAAATACGAAAGGAATACTATAATGGTAATTTATAAAGCGAAAGATTATAAGGATATGAGCAGAAAAGCTGCCAATATTATTTCCGCACAGGTTATTATGAAGCCGAGCTGCGTACTTGGTCTGGCTACCGGCTCATCGCCCGTCGGTGCTTATAAGCAGCTGATTGAATGGTATAAGAAAGGTGATTTAGACTTTTCGGAGGTTAAAACTGTTAATTTGGATGAATATAAAGGCTTGTCTAAAGAAAATAATCAGAGTTATTATTATTTTATGTATAATCAGTTATTTAAACACATTAATATAAAGCTGGAAAACACCCATATCCCAAATGGCATTGCAGAGGAAGAAGCCGCAGAATGTGAAAGATATAATAAAACCATTCATTGCCTGGGCGGAATTGATTTACAGCTGTTGGGCATTGGTCACAACGGGCATATAGGTTTTAATGAACCGAACCAGGCCTTTGAAAAAAACACCCATTGTGTAGCCTTAACCGAAAGTACAATTTCCGCTAATTCACGTTTATTTGAAAATGCAGGGGAAGTACCAAGATTTGCATATACCATGGGAATCAAGACGATCATGCAGGCAAAGAAGATTTTAGTGGTTGTAAGTGGCGGAGATAAAGCTGAAATTATAAAAAGAGCTTTTACAGGCCCTGTTACCCCTTCCGTCCCGGCCTCCATACTTCAGATGCATAATGATGTCATACTGGTTGGGGATGAAGATGCCTTGTCAGAAATACTCTTATAGAAAAGCGGAAGCAATTTAGAAGGAGACTGTTTCTAACGATCAGATTGTTATACTGTTCCATGCACAAGTACAATCTATCCGGTATATGTTATAAACAGTCTCATTATATTCTGCAAAACTAAAGTTGATTGGATTATTATACCGCATTGTGGCAGAAAGCTACTATACTATCTACGGGAATGTCACAAACGGATCCTACGAAAGGACGTTTCTTGTGATGATGACCGCAATTATTATTACCGCCTGTATCATTATTATCGAAATCACCGCAGCAAGAATCGCTGAGCGGGCAGGTAGGTGCCGTGCCCTGTTGTGTTACTAATCTTACAAAATCACAATTTACGGATAATATAACTCCTGTGAATCCACAGCCTGAAATTCCTCCGCTGGCAGTAAAGATAATTACAGTTTCACCTATAAATTTGCAAAGGTGTCTAACGAGATTTTGCTTATTATCGAAACCATTCGTCATATAAATTCCTCCTATACTAAACGGCATTATGGCAGAATGCTGCAATTTTATCAATTGGAATATCACATACTGAGCCTACGTTATGAACCGGACGATGGCTGCAATCCGGATGATGATTCTGTTCACAATTTTGTTCATAGTCTTGTTGCGTGTATCCGTTATTTGAGCAATTGCAGCAGGAACTTCCTTCTGCGCCAAGGGGACAGGTAGGTGCCGTACCTTTATTGGTTACTAATCTGACAAAGTCACAATTTACGGCTAAAACAACACCCGTAAATCCACAGCCTGAAACTCCTCCGCTGGTTGTAAATATAGTTACTGTCTCTCCAATAAATTTTCTTATATGTGAAATAAAACATTGATTTCCGTTAAAACTGCTACAGCTCATATCAATTCCTCCTTATATATTGAAATCAGGGTATCGATTATTTTGTATTTAAGGTATTGATAACCTTACAATATACTATGCTTAATTCGTCTTAATGTGACATGAGATCTTAAAAAAACTTATTATTTTTTCGAAATTTGTTTATTGTGATATATTTTGAACGATATAAATTAATGAATTTTATTCCTGCATTTTGCAAGGGTTAAAAAAGTCGGAGCTGATTTGTTAATATATGTAACTCCGTCACAGAAAATAATTTTAAAGTGTATATAATAAAATTATGGAATAAAACAATAAAAAAGGAGATAATATTATGAGTGTACTAAAAATAACGAAAAATAATTTTGAAAAAGAAGTTTTACATTCAGATAAACCTGTATTGTTGGATTTTTGGGCATCCTGGTGCGGTCCCTGTAAAATGGTAGCCCCTATCATTGATGAAGTGGCCGAGGAAACAAAAGATGTAGCGAAAGTGGGAAAAATTAATATTGATGAGGAATCGGAGCTTGCGCAGGTATTTCACATTATGAGCATACCTACCTTAGTGGTAGTAAAAGATGGTAAGGTTGTGGAAAGCTCCATAGGTGTAAAGCCAAAAAAAAGTATTCTGGAATTAATTAAATAAATTTTTTACGCAGGTGATTTTGTAAATACCTGACAAAATAGAAAGGTTATCTTTCGAGCAGACTGGATTTTATTAGTTGTAAATGAAATTCCCAGTCTGTTTTTGTATATAAAATACCGGTATACGGTGTTTTTTACCGTAGTGCACCCGGTTACAGGAACAGATTTTATGGTTTTATGCAGTGCATCTGATGACAGGAAGTAGTTTTTATTTCCTGTCATATTATTTATATAAAAATTTAACAGTATATTATACGCCTTATTATAATATAAATAGTATTAGAGATAATGAAAATTCAAAGAAAAAAACAATTCAGAAAATCTATTAAAACATTTAGAAATAATAATAGATAAAAGGTGAGCAGATTAAAGGACGGATATGAATTTAGAGATATTATTTACCGGATGAAACTGTGTCAGAACGAATTCCGGAACAAGTCCTGGAAAAGGAGCGGAAGAGAATCTTTACTTTGGAGGATCAGCGGTCTGCAGCGGAGAAGAAAACAGACCTTCCTATGTGGCGGTGAATGGAATTGTTTATGATGTAAGCATGCATAATATCCGGACAGGCGGAACCCATTTTGGTTTAAATGCCGGAAATGATTTAACGGACCAGTTTATGACATGCCATAGCGGGTTAACTCAAATTCTGACAGCTGCCGGTAGTTGGTATGTTAATAAAATCCTGATTGGAGGTTTATATTATGCATGATACTGTTTTATTACATAAGATAACGGAAGAAGTACAATTATTAAGTAAGTCGAATCATTTCAATAAGGTAAATGAATTAATTGTCTGCGTGAACCCGGGAAGTCATGTAAATGAGGATAATCTTTACAACTATCTTTATCATGCCGATAAGAAATTATTTGGTACATGGACCAAGATAAGTATTGAAAGGGATGATATTCCGGATCAGATTGCAATACTTAAGAGTCTGGAAGGAGAAAAAGAGTAATTTCATTAAGAACAATTAACATTAGGAAGGTGGGAATAAGAAGGGAATGTGTCTTGTGGTACCGGCTGAGATTATTGAAATAGAAGAAGAGAGGGGCTCCAAAAGCAGATCCGGGCCAACCGGTGTATTAGCAAAGGTAGAAATCCTTGGTTTACTAAGTGAGGTTAATATACAGCTCATCGAAGAACCCAGAGCGGGAGATTATGTTTTAGTGCATGCGGGCTGTGCCATTAATAAGATTGATAAGGAATACTTTGAATATTTGCACAGGAGGCATAGATTAATGTGGGAGGAACCGCTGTAAGAGAGTGTATCAGAAATAACTTTTAAACG
>JAATEU010000627.1 GCA_015655565.1 Clostridiales bacterium | reverse complement strand
CGGAAGGATGGACCCATACAAAATCCAGATTCAGTAACTTGGCATAAGGCAGAAGCATGGCAGCATTTTCTTCAATCATTCTGACCTGGGGAATTTCCCTCAGGAAGATATTGCTGGAATGTAAATCAATGCATAAAAAGGAACCCAGGATATCCTCCACAATTTTTGCTGCGGCATTTTCTGACATATCTCCATCCTCATTGCCCGGAAAACACCGGTTTAAATCCAAATCAAAAGCAGGTATTCCACGGGTAAGGGAATCCATCCCCAGGGGATTTAAACTGGGATAAATATCTATAATACCATGAAGATTTTGAATATTCGCATTGATTCTTTGTATCATTTCGTAACATATATATTGCCCTTCCAGTTCATCGCCGTGAATACCGGTAACAATACAAACACGCTTTTCATTGCCGGTTTTATGCAAAGGCTCTATACGGTTTTTTAATATGTGCATATTTTCTAAAACCGGCAGGTCAATAGAAAATACAGTTTTTATCATGGGGCATACATCCTTTCTAAATTAAGTAAAGGGCTATCCCGGAATGCTGAATTCATATAGAATAACAGTATTATGAGACACCCTTGTTATTATAATGATACTATATTTTGTATGGGGTGTAAATACTTTAATCTTATTTTATATCAGCCTTTATCTTACGGTTTATTACAGTACTCACAGGCTTCTTCTTTCTTAACTTTCAGGTGAATTTCACTTTCTGATTTGAATGCAATCCAGACACCCATATTATTCAGCTTCATTTCAAAGCTGTTTAAATGTTTTCCGGATTCCCCTGATAATACATAATAAATATCTGTAATAACAACTTATAACATAATAACATTTCTTTATCGAAAAAACAATAAAATTTCGTCATTTTACACGATAAACCATTGCAACTTCTATTATTCAAACATAAAAACAGCATTTTAAAGTAAACAACTATCATTAAAAATAAACAGGAGGTTTACTATAAAAATAAACAGGAGGTTTACTATTAGACATATAGGAAAATAGTCTTACAAGTGAGGCAAAAATCAAAGGATTGCCGTGAAATGGAGAAAACAGGGCAGTCGGATGTGATAATTAAGAATATGATTACATGGTAAGTATTGACAGTTTAAAACACACAGTATATTATGTGAATTAGAGTAAATATATGTCTTATTATAGGGGAACGATAGTGTAGCAGGGAGTGTAAAGCAGCCTATGAAAAATTAGGTCAAAAATTTGCATAATACAGGGAGGATTAAGTATGAAAGAGATAAATAAAGGGATTACCATAATACTTATATTAACGTTGTTACTGCAATATGCTGTTCATACTGATAGCGTTCCATTTCAAGTTCAGAAGGTTTTCGGAGAAACGGTGCGGATTACAAAGACACCATTCATACCGGAAAGTCTGTCGGCAGCCGGGACAGATAAGAAAGATGCCACAATCGATGCGGGCATAGCTGATAATTCAGTTGGGAATCCATCATCAAAAGAGGATTCCTTATCTGCGGCAGCAAATTTCCTGAGTACAAAGATTGGTTACACGGTTCAGGCCAATGCTTCTGTAAATGGTATAAATTCTTCCGAGGATAAAACGGACGATTCAGCAGGCGGCATAAATGCCGCAGCGGATGAAGTGAGTGAATCAATGGATGGTGAAAATGCAGCAGTGGGTGAAGCAAGTGAATCAATGGACGGAACAGATGGTTTAGAAGATATAACAGCCGCTCCGGAAGTGATTGACACACAGGCGCCGACTGTACCGGAAAACCTGGCAATGTTGGAAAAGACGGATACGACTGTGACCATCAGCTGGCTGCCGTCCACGGATGATGTGGATGTAAGCGGTTACGATGTGTATTTAAATTCGGAAATGATTGATACAGTTAATGTAACAACCTGTACGGCTGAGGATTTATCACCGGCTGGAACCTATTACTTCACAGTAACAGCAAAGGATTCAGCCGGAAATAAATCAGCGGCAGGTGAGCCTTTAGAGGTAATAATGGATTGGGTAGATGCTGCGACTGATACAATAGATGCAGAAACAGATATATTAGATAATACAACAGGTTCTGCAGATGAGAAAACAGATTCTATTGAAGACGGAAGCAATTCCATGATTGACGCATCAGAGTCCGAAGGTGAAGCAGTTGATTATGAGGCAACCGATAACCAGGCACCGACCGCACCAGGGAATGTAACTGCAACGGCAGTTTCCGGTTCGGCGGTTAATTTAACATGGGAGGCTTCCACCGACAATACAGGGATAGACAAATATGAGGTATATTGCAATGATCAGTTTGCTGCGCCAACAATTGCAACAGAATATACATATTCAGGGCTGGAGCCAGGTATAACCTATAGCTTCCATGTAACGGCGTATGATACGGCCGGCAATGTATCCGACCCGAGCGATACGGTATATGTAACAGCTGACGATACACAGGCTCCAAGTGCACCTGTAAATTTAACAGCGGCTGCAGCTACCGGTTCCGCAATCACCTTAACATGGG